>CAUPYN010000005.1:0-26336 GCA_963515575.1 uncultured Campylobacter sp. | reverse complement strand
TCGCTGATCTGGCCGCCTCGTAGCTCCACGATGCGCGTCTCATCGCACAGGCTGATCTCATCTAGTCCGTCCTCGCCGCGAACTACTAGCGCGCGCTCGCGTCCTAGTAGCTGCAGCGTCTCGGCATAGAGGCGTAAAACCGGCTTATGATAGACGCCCACTAGCTGATTTTTGAGCGCTAAATTTGGATTTAGCAGCGGGCCGAGCACGTTAAAAACCGTACGGATGCCCAGGCGTTGGCGCACTTCACGCACTTCGCCAACTAGCGGATGGAAAAACGGTGCGTGGAAAAAGGCTAAATTTTTATCGTTTAGCAGCCCGCGCTGCCCTAGGAGCGAATTTGAGCTATGAACACCCAAAATCTCAAGCACGTCCGAGCTGCCTGATTTGCTAGAAACGGCTTTGTTTCCGTGCTTTGCGACCTTGACGCCAAGGCTTGCTAGGATAAACGCGACGGTCGTTGATATATTTATCGTTTTAAAGCCGTCGCCGCCAGTGCCGCAAAGATCGATCATCGGCGAAGGATCGCGGTAGGTCTGCGAGTATTTTAGAATGTTTTTGGCGAGGCTTGCTAGGCTTTGCGGATAGAGACTTTTTTCGCTGATTAGCACCAAAAGCGCTGCTAGCTGCGTGATCTCGTACTCTTTGCTCGCGATGATTTCGCAAATTTGCTCAAAGTCGCGGTCGTCTAGCCGCTCGTTTTCTTGCAGCTTGATTAGAAACGGCTTTAGCGGGCGGATTTTGGGCTCTTTGGCGACGTCTGTCGCAGGCGTGGCTTCGTAGTTGATGAAATTTTCGATGATTTTTTTGCCGTACTGCGTGAAGTAGCTCTCGGGATGAAACTGGATACCAAAAATCGGCCTGTCTTTCATGCTAAGCGCCATCACTACGCCATCCTCGCTCACGGCTGAGGCCTGCAAATTTGACGGTAGCTCGTCCACGTAAAGCGAGTGGTAGCGCATGACCTCAAATTCATCGGGCAGCCCCGTAAATAACGGCTCTTTATGGCTAACTTTTATGAGCGAAGTTTTGCCGTGATAGGGCTTTTCTAGGCGTTTGATTTTGGCGCCGTAAACGAGCCCGATCGCCTGATGTCCGAGGCAGATGCCAAGGATCGGCGCGGCGATGTCGCTTTTTAAAATCTCTAGGCAAATGCCGCTATCTTGCGGGTGTTTCGGTCCCGGGCTTAGCACGATTTTGCTCGGATTTAGCCTGCGGATCTCGTCTAGCGTGATCTTGTCGTTGCGCACGCAGCGTACTTCTTCGTCGGTTAGCTCGCGTAGATACTGCTCCACGTTGAATACGAAGCTGTCATAATTGTCTATCAATAAAATCATTTCTTTCCTTTTATACGGCTTGTCTCTCGAGTGCTTTTCCGAGATTTCGCAAAATTTTCGCTCCGCAGGCTATATGCCTAGCGCACGCTCAATTTTGCTTCAAAACTCGAAAAATCATCTCACGATACTTCGCCTTAACTTTTTACGTTCAAATTTGAAGTTAAATTTGTAAATTTTACCCGCCGAGACCCGCGCTCTAAAAACTTAAATTTAAAATTTGCGACGCTTTGCGCGAGCAAAGCAATGTCGCCACCTTAAAAGCGTCGTAGGGGGAGGGGAATTAAAGGGGGTGGGGAGCGACTTCGCCATTCAAGCCCCCACCCCCTTTACAACAAAGTAAAAAACAACCTTAAATGGTTGTTTTTTACTTAAAGCCCAAATTTATATTTCTCAAATTTCCTTTGCGTTTTTTACAAACACGTTTAGTACCGAGGCGCGTTTTTTGCAAATCTCTTTATATTCGTATTCAGGAACACTATCTATCACGATGCCTGCTCCTGCTTGTACGAAAATTTCGGCGAAATTTCCACCAAGCTTGCTACCCGTTAAATTTGACTCGTTTGCGCCGTCAAGGTGCGGGTTATGCCGGCCAGCATCAAATTTGGCGTCAAATTTGCGCGCAAATATCGCACTTCTAATCAAAATCGCCATTTGCGCGTCGCCGTTAAAGTGAAAAAATCCGATGCCGCCGCCGTAGGCGTTGCGCCTATAGGGCTCAAGCTCGGCGATGATCTCCATGGCGCGGATCTTTGGCGTGCCGCTGAGCGTGCCTGCGGGGAAGATGCTGCCGACCGCGTCAAATGCGTCTAGATCGTCTGCCTTAGCGCCGTAGACATCGCTTACGATATGCATCACGTTCTCGTATCGCACGATACGCATGACGTTTTTGACCGCGACACTTTTTGGTTTGCTGACGCGGCCGATGTCGTTGCGGGCGAGGTCGATGAGCATTTTGTGCTCGGCTAGCTCCTTTTCGTCGCTTAGCAGTTCGCGCTCGAGCGCGGCATCCTCTATCGCGTCCCTGCCGCGTCCGCGCGTGCCGGCAATAGGCGCGACGTAGATCTTGCCCTCTTTTATCTCGCAGACTAGCTCGGGGCTGGAGCCCGCGACGTCGCCGTAAGGTGTCGGAAAGTGAAACATATATGGGCTCGGATTTGCCTCGCTCAAGGCTCGGTAGAAGTCTAGGCTATCCATATCCGAGGCTAGTTTTAGCTGTTCGCTTAGCACGACTTGGAAGACATCGCCGCTTTTTAGATACTCTTTGGCGCGTTCGGCGATGTTTAAAAAATGCGCTTTTTCGCCGTCTAGGTCGGTTAAAATTTTATATTTGCTCTGCCTTGTTGCGCGCTGTTCCTTGGCGGCCGCTTCGTCATCTGCGCTAAATTTAACGAGAAAATCGTAATACCGCTCATGGTCGCCGTAAAAGCTGTAAATTTTGCTATTTTTATCAAAGTGTAGGTAGGCGCGGGCGTTGGCGTAGAAAAAGTCTGGGAAATCGTACTGCGAGGCGTTAAATTCGGGTATTTTTTCAAAATATTTTATCCCACCGTAGCCTAGCACCCCAAACAGTCCAGCAAAAGGGGCGTCAAATTTTTGAGCTTTAAAATAGCTCTTAAGCCCCGCAAAATCGGTTTGCTCGCTGCTGATATACTCGCAGTCGATACCGATGATGGTCTGCGTCGTGTCCTCGGCGAGGTAGGAGTTAGCAAATCTCTCGCGGATCTTTTCGTAATAGAAAACTGGGCTCAAAAGTAGCATAAAATATCCTTTAATGAGCGCAGATTATATAAAATTTAAGCTTAAATTTCATTTGACGGCGGCGTCAAAAAGCTCGCGCTCTAGCCTTTGCGCCGCGTCTAGGGCTGGGCAGTCCGAGGCGCCGTATCTGGTAGCGACGCTTTTTATACCCTCAAAGCTCACGACCGTTTTGCCCTCTATTTTTTGAAATAAAAACTTAAACGGAAGCTCTAGCGCTAGGCGCGGTTCGCATTCTATTAAAGGCGCAAGTACGCCGGGAGCGCCGAAGATTACCGTGACCGACGGCGTCAAATTTACGCCCGTTTGCGCGGCGAAAACGTGATGAGGCACTACGGCAAATTCGCTAACGTCTTTCATGTCAAGCAGTCTTTGAAATCTCTTAACCGCAGCTTCTAGCTCTAACTCGCTCTGGCCTGTTGTGACGCCGGCAAAGGCCAAATTTAACCCCGCAAAAATCATCAAAATCAATCTTTTCAATAATTTTCCTTTTAAATTTTAAAATTAATTTTACCCAAAAACGGCTAAAATCGGATTTTACTTTAAGGCGAGATTATGGAAATTTTATCGGTTGCGTCGTTTGGTTACGTTTGTTTGGGGCTATTTGTTGGCTTTTTGTCCGGATTTTTGGGCATCGGCGGCGGCGCGGCGGCCGTACCGATACTCGTATTTTTGGGCTTTGACGTCAAATACGCAATCGGCGTAAGCGTCCTTCAGATGATGTTTAGTTCGGTCTACGGCTCGCTTTTAAATCTCAAAAATAAGACCCTTGACCTAAAGCCCGCTTTGGTTCTGGGCAGCGGCGGCTTTTGTGGGGCGAGCGCGAGCGGATTTATCGTGGCGAGCGTTCCGTCGAAATTTTTGCTTCTCACGCTTATCTGCATTCAAATTTTTAACGTTATTAAGCTATTTTTTAAAAATCCTGAGCCAAAAGGCGCTCATAATCCCTCTCTCGTACCGCTTTTTTTCGTCGGACTTTTTGTCGGCGCGGTAGCGATCAGCGTGGGTATTGGAGGCTCGGTTATCATCATGCCGGTTTTGATAAATTTCTTAAACTACGACATAAAAAAGGCGATCAGCACGGGGCTATTTTTCGTGATATTTTCGTCGATTTCGGGCTTTATCAGTCTAACTTTGCAAGGGCTCGTGCAGTACGAGGTTGGCGTTTTGGTCGGTATCGGCTCGCTTATAAGCGTGAGGTTTGGCGTAGCTTTGGCGCAAAAGATCGACCGTGCTATCCAAAAAAGATGCCTGCTTGCGCTTATTTGCACGACGCTAATTATAATGATAAATAAGCTTTTTGCTTAAATTTAGTATTTGCGATAAATTTTGGTTTTGCTAAATTTTACCGCTTTAATAGCTGAAACTACTTTTGGCGAGTTTAGAAGCTTGCATAAATTTAAAACAACGCGGTCAAATTTACGGGAAATGTAGGGGGCAAATTTATCGCATTCGCCCCAAAAAAAATCAGAAATTTTCTAAAAATCCGCCGTCGCTTAGTTTTAGCTCAAGGTCTTTTACGTAGTTTTCGGCCGCTTTTTGGTACTCGTTTTTGCTGGCGGTTTTTATCGTGCCGTTTTTGACGGCAAACTCCAGTTTACGCTCTTGTGCGAATTTCGCCGTTTGCTTTGCGATATTTTCTAGCGAGTTTTCTCCGTTAAACTTAAGCGCTATAAAGGCGTCAAACTGCGAAAAATTCGCGGGCACGTTTAGCTCGTCGGCGATCTTTATCACGGGCTCGTTTGCGGCGGAGAAATACTCAAAATACCCTCGTACTCGCTCTTTTAGGCGGCTTTTGCCTGCTTCATAAGCGACTTTTGGGCGCTCGTAGGTCGTTAGCTTTGCGCAGTTTGCGGCTAAAATTTCCATAAAGCCAAAATAGGCCGATTTTACCGCGTTTTCATCGTCTTTTAAGAGCGCGACGACGTCGGCGAAATTTACGCTTGCCGGATATACGTCGGTAAATACCTGATAAAGCCAGTCGTACTGCGGCTTCATTGGAGCGCCGTTTATATTTACGTAGCCATCTTTTGCTCGGTCGAAATTTGCCGAGATATGCAGCTTGCAAAGCTCGTCTGCGCCGATATTTACGCTAAAGTCGTCTGAAACGAGGTCTTTGTGCGTTATCATGCTACGCCTAAAAACCCTGTTTGTTAAAAAATCAAGCATCTGTTCTTTTTCGATGCGCGAGCTAAAATTCGCGTCTATATACGCGTCAAATTCGTCTATGCCTAAATTTGACTGAAAAACGTCCTCCAGTCCGACCTCGGCGAGATAGGCAAGGCCGTTTTTATCAAGATCGGTCGCAAAATCCTTAAAATAAATCGGATCGTTAAAAACTTCCAGATACTCGTGCGCTATATATGAGTTGCTAGCGGATAAGATATAGTCGATGTGAAATTTTAGACTTTCGTAATTTAAGAAAATTTGGCTTACGTTGCCGTCTTTTTGGCAAAATTTCGCGTACTCTCCAAGCACCCTTAAAAGCTCCCTTGCTTTGGCTACTTTTGCGGCCTCTCCTTTTACGTCTTTGGTGCCAAAGACTAAAAAATCTCTGATCGTATCTTTGATCTTCCAGCCGGGATAGACGTTGTAGCTCACGTAGGCCACGCCGCTTGGGCTCAAAAATCGCTTGATCGTTTTTAAAATCGCGTCTTTTACGATGCCCGGTACCCAGCTATAAACGCCGTGGCAGACGATGTAGTCGAATTTTCCGTAAGCGCTCACGTCTGTGTCCGTAAGATCGCAGATATCTTTTGCTATAAATTTTATATTATCCACTCGCATTTGCACGGCTAGCTCTTTGGCTTTATTTATCTGCACTTCGCTTAGATCTATGCCAAGAGCCTTTGCCTGCGGGTTTGCGATCGCAAAAGGAAATAAATTTCCGCCGTAGCTGCAGCCGATTTCCAGCACTTTAGCCGTTTTTGACGGCGGCGGCGTTAGCGACAAAAAAGAAGCCAAAGCCTCAAGGTGTGCGGGAGAAGTCTCCGCAAAGGCAGCCGAGATATAGGGAAGCTCGTCGTAGGATTTTTGGATATCGTTCATTTGCGCGTCCTTTAAATTTATAGAAATTTTATAGCGATGATAATACAATATACGCCGTTAAATCCAAGTAAATTTAGGCAAAAAATGAACGACACCATCAAAATCACGGGCGCGCGCGAGCACAACCTAAAAAATTTAAACCTTGAAATTCCGAAAAACAAGCTCGTAGTTTTCACCGGACTTAGCGGCAGCGGCAAGAGCACACTAGCCTTTGACACGCTTTACGCCGAGGGGCAGCGCAGGTATATGGAGAGCCTTAGCAGCTACGCTAGGCAGTTTCTAGACCGCGTAGGCAAGCCCGACGTCGATAAGATCGAGGGTCTCACGCCCGCCATCGCGATAGATCAAAAAACCACGTCCAAAAACCCGCGCTCGACCGTGGGTACGATAACGGAAATTTACGACTATCTGCGCCTTCTATACGCTCGCATCGGCATCCAGCACTGCCACAAGTGCGGCAAACCGATCTCTAAAATGTCGGCTAGCGATATCATAAACGAGATCCAAAAGCTGCCCCAGGGCGCCAAAGTCGTCATCTACGCTCCGCTCGTGCGCGAGAAAAAGGGCACGTGGGCGGATCTGATCGAAAATTTACGCGGCAAAGGCTACGTGCGCGCCCAGATAGACGGCGTGCAGGTGCGCTTAGACGAGGAGATCGAGCTAGCTAAAACTAAAAAACACACGATAAAGCTCATCGTAGACCGCATCGTGATAGATGCCGATAACGCGCAGCGCCTAGCCCAGGACGTAGAAAAAGCGCTTAATGAAAGCTACGGCGAGGTCGAGATCGAGATAGCAAACGCCGAAGAGCTCGGGCTAAAAGAGAGCTTCATCCACTACAGCGAGCACTCGGCGTGCTTTGATTGTAAAATTTCATTTACGCCGCTCGAGCCGCTTAGCTTTAGCTTCAACTCCCCAAAAGGCGCGTGCGAGAGGTGCGACGGACTCGGTATTCGCTACAGCCTCGACCTTAGCAAAATAATCGATGAAGAAAAAAGCATCGAAAGCGGCGCGATAAAGCTGCTTTACGGCTATAATATGAGCTATTATTATAAATTTTTGCTGGCTTTTTGCGAGCAAAACGGCATCGACGTAAAGCGCCCCTACTGCGAGCTTAGCGAGGACGAGAAGCGCCTCGTGCTCTACGGCAACGTAAAAGAGATCGAGTTTTTCTGGAAGAAAAACAAGCTACTACGCAAATTTGAAGGCGCGCTAAAAATCACGCACGGACTGCTAAAAGACTACAAGGACTTTGACGAATACATGAGCGAGAAGGTCTGCGACGACTGCGGCGGACACAGGCTAAAGCCTCAAAGCCTAGCCGTCAAGGTCGCAGGGCGCGGTATCGGCGAAATTTTAGACATGAGTATCGAAAACTGCACCGCATTTTTCTCGGACGAGTCAAATTTTAGCTACCTTAGCGAATACGATAAAACGATCGCAAAGCCGATATTTAAGGAGATAAACGAGAGGCTGTTTTTCCTCTACGACGTGGGACTGGGCTATCTCTCGCTCGGACGCGACGCGCGCACGATCAGCGGCGGCGAAGCGCAAAGGATTCGCATAGCAAGCCAGATCGGATCGGGCCTTAGCGGCGTGATGTACGTGCTAGACGAGCCTAGCATCGGCCTGCACGAGCGCGATACGCTAAAGCTCATCAAAACCCTGCGAAATTTGCAAGCCAAAGGCAACTCGGTTATCGTCGTCGAGCATGATAAAAAGACGATCGAGGAGGCCGACTATATCGTGGATATCGGGCCTGGAGCGGGGAAATTCGGCGGGCAGATAGTCTTTGCCGGCGACGTGCAAAGCTTGCTAGGATCAAGTACGCAAACGGCGCTTTACATAAACGGCGAAAAGGAAATCGACTACCGAAAAGACCGAAAAATCGACACTTGGCTTGAGATCTCAAACGTAAATATCAACAACATATCAAATTTAAGCGCGCGCTTTCCGCTAAGAAATTTAGTCGGTATCACGGGGGTTTCGGGATCTGGTAAAAGCTCGCTCGTGCTGCAAACCCTGCTGCCTGAAGCCCAGGAGCAGCTAAACCGCGCCAAAAAGGTAAAAAAGGTCGCTGGGGTAAATTTGAGCGGCCTGGAAAATCTAGACAAGGTGATCTACCTCGATCAAAGCCCGATCGGCCGCACTCCGCGCAGTAATCCAGCTACCTACACGGGCGTGATGGACGAGATCAGAGGGCTTTTTGCGCAGACTAAAGAAGCCAAACTGCGAGGTTACAAGATCGGCAGATTTAGCTTTAACGTCAAGGGTGGACGATGCGAAAAGTGCCAAGGCGAGGGCGAGATCACGATCGAGATGCACTTTTTGCCCGACGTAAACGTCGTTTGCGACTCGTGCGGCGGCACTCGCTACAACGCGCAGACGCTAGAAATCCTCTACAAAGGCAAAAGTATCGCCGACGTGCTAAATATGAGCATCGACGAGGCGGTGGAGTTTTTTAAATCCGTGCCCAAAATCGCCGGCAAACTAACGACGCTGCAAGACGTGGGTCTGGGCTACATCACGCTGGGGCAAAACGCCGTGACGCTAAGTGGCGGCGAGGCGCAGCGCGTAAAACTCGCAAAGGAGCTCAGCCGCTCGGACACGGGAAATACGCTCTATATCCTCGACGAGCCGACTACGGGGCTGCATTTCGCCGACGTCGATAGGCTCGTGCGCGTGCTGCACCACCTGGTCGATCTTGGCAACTCGGTCTTTGTCATCGAGCATAACATGGACGTCATCAAAAACTGCGACTATATCGTCGATATGGGGCCTGATGGCGGCGCAAAGGGCGGTAAAATCATCGCCGAGGGCAGCGTAAAAGATGTCGCTAAAAATCATAAAAAAACGGGCAGCTATACGGGTAAATTTTTAGCCGAGGAGCTGGAAAACATGAAAAACGCGGCAAAAAAGGCGAAGAAAAAATAAAAACTTTGAGAAGTTTGCAACGAATCAAATTTACGGTAAAAATTTAATGGTTTGCGGGTCAAACCGCGCCAAATTTAGCCCGAGAAAACCGCGGTAAATTTAACGAAAGGCACAAATGAGGCTTTGGACGATAAGCTTTAAATATCTCGACGCAAAGGGGCTAGTTGCGCTTTGGCGCGAGGCGCTGCTAGCTAAAAACGTGCTGGCTGGACTTACCAAAGGCTACAAAAATCACCCGCAGCTTAACCGCTTTTACGCGCATGAAAACGCGTGTAAGGCGATAAACGCGTATCTAGCGGAGGTTTATGCGCAGGCCTGCGCTCGCGGGTATAAATTCGACGCGGCAAAAGTAGGCGAATTTGACGAGCGAAATTTAGCCAAAATAGCCGTCTCTCGCGGGCAGATAGAGTATGAATTCGCCTTTTTGCAAGAGAAGCTAAAATCACGCGACGTCAAGGCTTACGAGCGAAATTTAAGCGTAAAAAATATAGAAATCGCGAGCATTTTTAAGGAGATCGAAGGCAGAATCGAGCCGTGGGAGAAGGTGAAAATTTAGCGCCGTCTTACGCACGTCTTTTTGGCTTGCTTGCGTAAATTTGATTAAAAACGCCAAAATACATTACGCAGATTTTGTTGAAATTTGCGGCAAATTTCGAGCGTTAAATTTAGATATTTAAAACGCCGTAAAATAGCGCAAATTTGGCGCTAGGCTGATAAGCGGCTTTGAGCGGGTAAATTTGATTTTGCGTTTCGGCGATGTATGGACGGTAAGATAAAAATCTCGCACGAACAGCGCCGCGATAAAATCTAAAATTTACGAGCTAGCGCAGGCGTTTGTTAAATTTGCCGTTTTAAATTTGACGGCAAATTTAAAGGGCAAGCAAGTCAAATTTAAAAAGGCGAACTTGACGTAAAATCCCCGTCAAATTCGCCTTTGTTTTTCAAAAAACTTCGCCGACCGATCAAATTTTGCGTTCAAATTTAACGAATCGGAGCTCGTTTTACTCCGCTTTCATCTGCTCGGCGGCAGGCACTTTAGGCAGTCCAGGCATCAGCATCGTTGATCCGCTAACTGCCACGATAAAGCCCGCTCCGCCCCTGATCTCAAGCGCGCTAACCTCGAAGCTAAAGCCCTTCGGTCGTCCTAGTAGCTTGGCGTCCGAGCTAAAGCTATACTGCGTCTTTGCGACGCAAACAGGCAAACTCTCAAAGCCTAGGCGCGAAATCTCGGCCAAGTCCTCTTTCGCGCGCGAGCTAAAGACCACTTCTTTTGCGCCGTAAATTTTAGTCGCGATCTTTTCGATCTTGGTTTTGACGGGGTCGTTCGCATCGTAGGTGAAGGTTATCTCGCGAGCCGGTTTTTCGCAGATTTGCGCGACTTTTTTGGCTAGATCCTCCGTGCCGGCACTTCCTTTTAAAAAGCCTTCGCACAGGCTAAACTCAGCCCCCGACTCCTCGCAAAGGGCGCGCACGTGGGCGATCTCCTCGTCCGTATCGGTTGCGAATTTATTTAGCGCGACGATGACGTTTTGGTTGAAATTTTTTAGATTTTCTATGTGGGCTTTTAGGTTTTCGCCGCCTAGTTTTAGCGCGTCTAAATTTGGCTGCGAGATGCCGTCTTTGTCGCATCCGCCGTTATATTTTAGCGAGCGGATGGTGCTTACTAGCACGACGCATTTTGGAGCGAGACCTGCGGTGCGGCACTTGATATCGAGGAACTTTTGCGCTCCTAGCTCTGCGCCAAAACCCGCCTCTGTCACGACGTAGCCCGCTAAATTTAGCGCAGTTTTAGTTGCGATCACGCTGTTGCAACCGTGCGCGATGTTTGCAAACGGTCCGCCGTGGATGAGTACTGGCGTGCCCTCAAGCGTTTGCACGAGGTTTGGTTTTATCGCCTCTTTTAGCAGTACGCAGACGGCATCGGCGCAGTTTAGGGATTTTGCGCGCACGAGGCCGCCCTCTTTATCGTAGGCGACGACGATGTTTTCTACGCGTTCTTTTAGATTTTTTAGGTCGGTTGCGAGGCATAGGATCGCCATTATTTCGCTAGCGGCAGTGATGACGAAGCCGTCCTTGCGGGTAAATTTATTGCTCTTTTCAAGACCTATCTCGATCTCTCTTAGCGAGCGGTCGTTCATATCCATACAGCGTTTGAAAACGACGCGCGCAGGGTCGATGTTTAGGGCGTTGCCGTGGTGGATGTGGTTATCTAGCATCGCAGCGATGAGGTTATTTGCCGAGGTGATAGCGTGAAAGTCGCCGTTAAAGTGCAGATTGATATCCTCACTCGGCGTCACCTGCGAGTATCCGCCGCCCGTCGCTCCGCCTTTTATACCAAAAACCGGCCCCAGGCTTGGCTCTCTAAGCGCGGCGCACACGCGTTTGCCGATACGCGCTAAGCCGTCAGATAGCCCCACGGTTACGGTCGTTTTGCCCTCTCCGTACGGCGTCGGGTTGGTCGCGGTAACTAGGATGAGGTTTGCGCCGTGCGCGCTGCCTAGTCGGGGCCCAATCTTGGCCTTTAGCTTGCCGAAGGTATCTAGCGCCTCCTCGCCTAGGCCTAGTTTCGCACCGATTTTTACGATATTTTGCGGCTTTGCGCTCGCTTCTATTTCTCTGTCGCTTAGCATCGTTTTTCCTTAAAAATTTGATTTAAAGTGATTTTGTAATTTTACCTCGCAAATGCGAAAAGTCTCATTAAATTTTAGCCGCTCGTAATCAAATTTGGGCTAAATTTGAAACTAAATTTGACAAAGGATCGTGATGAAGGCGGTGAATGTTTTGCTTTACGAGGGATTTATGACGATGGACGCGCTAGGGCCGACCGAGGCGCTATCTAGGGCGCTGGATGACGGGCAAAAGTGCTACGAGATAGAGTATTTCTCGGCTACCGGTGGGCTTGTGGGCAGCAGTACGAGCGCTAAAATTTGGACGCGAAAGCTAAGCGAGATAGCTAAATTTGACGTTTTGCTCGTGCCAGGCGGTTTTGCAGCTAGGGAGCTTGCGCATGAGAGCGAGTTTATCGCGACTCTGGTCGAGCTAGCGCGCAGACACGATCACGTGATCGCGGTATGCACAGGTTCGGTTTTGCTAGCTAAAACGGGACTTTTGGACGGCAAGGAGGCTACTAGCAACAAACTATCATGGCAGTGGGTGACCTCAGAGGTTCCTAGCGTGCGCTGGGTGCGTGCTGCCAGGTGGTGCGTTAGCGGGAAATTTTACACCAGCTTGGGCGTGAGCGCTGGTATCGACGAGGCCCTGGGGTTTATCGCCGATATGCACGGGCAAAGCGAAGCGCAGAGGATCGCTCGGACGATGGAGTACGTCTGGAGTAGCGACAAAAACGCGGATCTGTTTTAAATTTTAGTTTGCGGCGGTCGCTAAAATTGAGCGCTAAATTTAAGCCGAGTCAAATTTCGAGGTGCCGTGCCTAAAAGATGCGGGAAAAACGAATTTACAAAATTAGCCGTTTAAAAGCACGGGTATAAAAAGAGCAAATTTAGTCTGACGGTCGGAAGGCTTCCAAATTTACGGCAAAAAAGCAAACAATCCAAAACAATGCAAATTTTACTGCCAAAAATTGTGAATTTTATAAATTTAACGGTTTTGGGCGACAGACTTATCGCTGTTTAGAGCGTTTTAAGCTTTTCGCGCACCAAGGCAACGTAAATCATCGCTAGCGTCGTCGCAAACCAGATGACGTAAGGTAAGCAAAAAACAAAAGGCTTTTCGTAGTAGTCGTATTGCACGCCGACGTTGCGGCCGATGTAGAGGTAAAAGCCGCCTACAATGATGACGTAAAGCACGGTAGCGACGGCGTCGCAGGCACGAACTAGTTTGCTTAGCGGGCGCTTAGGTTCTGTTTTGGTTACGTGATCGTTATTCATTTTTTCTCCTTTGTTTTTGGAAAATGTTATCATAATTAGCGTAAAATTTTGATGATTTATATCAAAAGCTTGCTTTTAAAATTCAAATCAAAAGTCTGCGATAAAATTTAAGACGAAATTTAACCAAAATTCGTGTAAAATCTATCCAAAAAGCAAGTGAAAATGATAAGTAAACGGGCGTGGCGTATGGGTGATGGAGTACGTCTGGAGTAGCGACAAAAACGCGAAGTTATTTTAAAATTTAGCTTGCGGCGGTTGCTAAAATTGAGCACTAAATTTAAGCCGAGTCAAATTTACCGCGTCGCACGCCAAAATCGTAAGTTTTAAGATAAACGGCTCGTATCTTGCCTTACGCTACCACAGTTTTAGGCAGACTTGCCCTATTATGACGGCGATAGGAGCTTTGTTTATGTCGTAGGTGTTGCTAGAGTTTGAACCAAAATCAGGCTTGACGACATTGCCTTGTATCACCCAAGTGTTGCTTGAGTTTGCGCCGTATTTGGGCTTTAGCTCGTTGCCCTCATATACCCAGGTGCCGTTGCCGGCAGACCTTCCGTCCCAGTTGATTTTTGGCATTTTATCTTCCTAAAATGAGATAAAATCAATCACTTTGCGCGGCTTGTTTCTTTTGCTTTTACGGCTTCGTAAATTTCATCCGCGTTCGTCAAATTTGCGTCCAAAAACTCCTGCGCCTTTTTGAGAGTGCGCGCCCCCATTATACCGTCGGCCTTAACGCCGATAGCTTTTTGCACGTATAAAATTTTCTCTTTTTGAGTCATCTGCGGCGCTGTTTTGGCTACGGCGGTAGAGTTTGCTTCGCGTGCGGTCTCGTTTGAGCCATCAAATTTAGCCGTCATCTCGCGAAATTTGGCCTCCATGCTGCGCGACGCCTCAAACCGCTCGTCAAGCTGCATAAGAGTCGGCGCGTAACCAAAACTTGATATCGCGCCGTAGATCGCGCCGAGGGCTCCAAAGCCCGCTAAAATTTTAAAAAATAGCGAAAAAGCCTCTTTGTTTCGCATGCTTTGGCGGTACTCTTTAGGCACGCAGCTGCGGCGAATCAGCGTAACCAGCGCGCTAATAGGCGCCAAGACGCACCAAGCCACGCCCGCGCAAAGGGCTAAAAATATAAGCGTATAGATAGGCGCCATGATGTAGCGCTCGGCTAAATTTTCGCCTAAAAATCCCGCCGTAAAAACCAGCGCAATCAGCCAAAATAGCGAGCCCAGCCCGAACCAAACCGCAGGCGAGTAAACGGGAGAGATTTTATCCAGGCATTTTTTCATCGTTTCGCCCAGTTTGCTCGCCGCGCCCCTTGAGACGTAGCCTTCGCAGGCCTCTATCACGGCATTTGCGGCCTCTGTTTGCGCGCCGTCCGTTTTAGCGATACGCTTTAGCGCGGAGTCAAGAGCAGGCTGCGAGCAGTAGCGCGTGAAAAATTTAAACGCCTCGCGCCTAGTTATCTTGCCGTCGGCATCCATCTTTTCTAGCATAGAAATCTCGTCTGCGAAAAGATCATCGAAAAACGGTGGCCTGATAAAGGCGTAAGGCGGGTTGCTAAAGCCCACCGCCTCGTACTCCTTGCCTAGCAGGATAAAATTTAGCCGCGTTATCGCGCTAGAACCCACGTAAGAAAACAGGTGCGAGCTCTCGTCGCCGCTCTCTTCGTCTTGATAAAACAGTATCGTCTGCGAGAGAAATTTACAGCTGCGAGCGCATAAAAAGTCCAAAAGCTCGTCCGCGTAAGCGCGCGATTTTATGCGTAAATTTACGCTGGGTTTTGCGTAGGCGCCGATGTTTGCTACCGTGGTAAAGTATCCGTGCCCGCTACACTGGGCGCACTGCACGTAGCCAGATCCCCCGCATCCGCCGCACCTAACCGTGCCAGATCCCGAGCAGCCGTAGCAGGTATTTGAGCCGCTGCCTCCGCATGATGAACAGCTCTCGTAGCGATACGTCACGTAGGTGCTACCGTCTGAGTTATACTGGGTGTGAGGGCGGTTCACGCCGCCGCTGCCTCCGCACGTAGAGCAGCTTTGTCGTCCGCGTCCGCCGCAGCTGGAGCAAGTTTTTTTACCGCGTCCGCCACACTCGGCACATCGCGTCTGCCCGTCGCCTCCGCAGTTGCCGCAACGCTCGCTCATGCTAAATGGCTTAAAATCGTAATACCTAACCGCGCCGCCTGATTTTGCGACGGCTTCTTTTGCGTCTTGGCGTAGCTCGGCGAGTAAAATTTCACGCAAATCCGCGCTATCTCTAGCCTGCAGCAAGCACTCTCTGGCGTGATTTTCGTAGCTGCGAACGTCGCCTCCGAAGTGTATCTGCTCTTTTGCGCCGCCTGCGATCTTGCTCTCCTCGCGCTTGCCGTAAAACTCCCACGTCACGCTAGCTGTGGCTTCAAAATCAAAAATTTCGTGCGAAATTTCTACCAAATCCTCAGGCTTAGCTTGGTTGCCGTTTATTAGATTACGCAGTCCTTTTAAAAACGGCTCGTGTAAACTTAGCTCGTCAAATTCGCTCATTTTAAATCCTAAATTTGATTTTACGCGTCTAGCTTCGCGCGCTTTTTTATCTCGCTTAAAAACTCCGCCCCGCCGTCTGCGAAAGCCTCGCGTGGCACGGCGTAAAACATGGAGTTTGCGATGATAACGACGACGAAACTACCGACGTAGCGAGCGTCGCTGATGACGTTATAAAAATATCTGCCCTCGCCGAATTTGCTTTTTTGCACGAAAAACCCATCCTCTAAGATCACGCTTTTTGGTCCGAATTCGCCGTAGTTTGCTTTATTTATCAGCGCGCGAGTAAGCAGCCAAGGCCGCAGCCCAGTAGCGTAAAGCAGAGTAAAAAACGCGGCCATCCACGATAGGTAGGCTAGATTTTCCACGCCGCTAAAACCGTAATCCCTAAGCAAGTCGCTAAGCTCCCTGAAGTAAAATTTGACGCACAAAAGCGTGATAAAAAACATGCCAAGAGCCGACGCCGTAAAGTCGCATATACGTATGTTTCGCATAAATTTATCGCCCTTATAAACAATCTTGCCCACCTCGCGCGTCATCGCTTTATACTCGGCGCTAGGCTTTATCTCAAATTCGGCTTTTAAATTTGACATTTGCTTCCTTTAAATTTTGATGAGATATTATCAAATTTGGCCTAAATTTACGCTATTTTTAAAATCGCCGCTAAAACGATAATTAAGCCCAAATTTAGTAAAATCGCCGCCAAGACGCGAGGTCGCGTAATACGTTTAAAGGCAAACTATGCAAAACTCAACCGCGTAAATTCCGCTAAATTTAAACCAAGTCAACCAATCAATTTAAATTTAAGGCAGAATCATGAAAAGACGAGACTTTCTAAAACTAGGCGCGCTGGCGGCAGCTTCGGTGCAGGCAAAACAGTTTGACGCGGCGGCGCAGGCGATATTTGACGAGCAGATGGGGCTTTGCGCGAATAAATTCGGCGCGTTTTACGTGCAAACCATCGGCGGCAGGGTCGTGGGCACAGAGCCATTTGAGGGCGACGCGATGCCAACGGTGCTAAACAACGCTCTAAGCGATCACATCCAAAACGAAACGCGCGTGAAATACCCCTACGTGCGCAAAAGCTTCCTCGAAAATCCCGCAGATCCAAAACCTGAGCTTCGCGGTAAAGAGCCCTTCGTGCGCGTTAGCTGGGACGAAGCGATAAAGCTAAGCGCTAAAATTTTAAAAGAAAACTTCGACAAATACGGCTCGGAGGCTATCTACGGGCAGCTTTATCAGTGGGGCAGCCTAGGCAAGGTCGGTCACTCGCAGCGCACCGCAAAGCGCATGCTAAACGCGCTTGGAGGCTACGTGAGCGAGCTTGGCGGATACTCCTACGGCGCGGCGACTGCGTTTTTGCCTCACGTGACGGGCTCGATCGATCCGACGCACGCTCCGACGCGCTGGGAGGGCGTGGTAAAGGAGGCCAAAACGATCGTATTTTGGGGTACGAATCCCGTCGTCTCAAACAAGATCGCTATCGGCGTTCCGATGCACAACTCCTACGCCTACTACGAGATTATGAAAGATAAATTTAAAAAAGGCGAGATGAAAATTTACAGCGTGGACGTCTACCGCAACGAAACGGCGGAGTATTTCGGCGCGCAGTATCTAGCCGTGCGCCCTTGCACCGATACGGCGATGCTGATCGGGCTTTGCGATTATCTTTACGAAAACGGCCTTTACGACAAGGAATTTATAGAGCGCTACACGGTCGGGTTTGATAAATTTAAAGAGTATTTCACCGGCGCGAAAGACGGCGTGAAAAAAGATCTAAAATGGGCGAGTAAAATTTGCGGCGTGAGCGAAAAAGAGCTAAAAATCCTAGCCGATACTCTAGCTAAAAAAGACACGCTCATAGTTACAGGCTACTCTATCCAGCGCCAGCACCACGGAGAGATGGCGTACTGGGCGCTGATCACGCTAGCTGCGATGCTAGGCGACATCGGCAAGACGGGGCGCGGCTACGTGATGAACGATCAGATGCATAAAAACGCAGATATCAGCTTCGTCGCGCCAAAGCTTCAGGCCTTTAACCCGGCGGTAAACGAAAAATACATCGCCCCGCAAGGCAAGCTAGCCAAAGCCAAATACCACGAGATACCAAACAGCAGGCTCATAGACGCGATCATGGAGCCTGGTAAGCTAATCGAGCGCAACGGCAAAAAGTACGTCATGCCGCACATCCGCGTGATGTTTAACGCCAACGGCTCGACCTTCACCCGCCACCCGGACACCAACCGCGCTGTCGAGGCGATGAAAAAGATAGAGGCGATCATCACCACCGAGCCCTTTTGGACGAGTACGGCAAGACTCAGCGACATCGTGCTGCCAGCTGCTCTTGAGTGCGAACGCACGGATATCGAGTTTGCAAACTCTACTAGCGAATACCTTTTTGCGATTAAACCGCTAGTAAAACCCGCAGGCGAGAGCAAAAGCGACTTTGAGATCGCGCGGCTCATCTGCGCGCAGTGGGGCGAGGAGTACGAGCAAGCCTTTAGCGAGGGCAAAACGGAGCTTGAGTGGGTGAAGGAAATTTACGCCGACGCTGTCGCAAAAGCCGAAGGCATGGGTATAGCGATGCCTAAATTTGAGGAGTTTTGGCAAAAGGGCTACGTTAAATTTGATCAAGTAGACGAGAAAAAGAGATACTTCACAAACTACTCAGACTTCCGCGCCGATCCCGAGAAAAACGCGCTAAAAACCCCGTCGGGCAAGATCGAGCTCTACTCCGAAGCGATCGAAAAGCTAGGATATCCCGACTGCCCGCCGCACGCGACGTGGATGGAGCCCTTTGAGTGGCTGGGCGGCGACGTGAGCAAGTATCCTATCGCTATCAGCGGCGCGCACTCTAAATTTAGGCTCCACTCGCAGCTAAACAACTCACTCATCCGCAACTACGCCGAGATCGCAAACCGCGAACCCGCACTCATCAGCCCCGCCACGGCAAAGGCACGCGGCATCAAAACGGGCGACGTAGTAAGGATATACAACGACCGAGGCGAGATACTCTGCGGCGCGCTGGTGAGCGAGCGAGCGCAAGATAACGTCGTGATCGTAAGCGAAGGCGCGTGGTACGACCCGGTCGTCTGGGGCGAGCGCAGCCTATGTAAACACGGCAACTTAAACGTGCTAACCAAAGACGTGCCTAGCTCACAGCTCTCGCAAAGCAACACCGCGCACACGAGCATGGTGCAGGTCGAGAAATTTAAAGGCGAACTGCCGAGCGTAACGGCATTTGATAGACCCGCGACGATAGAGGCCTAGGCTTTTAGATCCCGTTTTTCGGTTTAAATTCGAGTGGCAAATTTAGCGCTTGAATTTAAATTTCGGCTTTTTGGCGGTTTAAAGGTAAATTTAACCGCCAAAACGGATTTTTGGCGGGCTTGTTTTGGAGATTTTTTGTTAAACTAGACCGCTTAGCCTTGAGCTAAATTTAGCTTTAGCGGCAAATTTTCGTGCAAATTTAGCCGCCGCATTATCAAATTTTAAATTCATTCGGCGCGGCTTAGAGACTTTAAATCTATTTAACTTCAGCTCAAAACCGCCGTCAAATCATGGCTTTGTTCTCTACGCCTGCTAAACAAGCGCCTAAAGCCGCGTTTTTACGCGTTAGATTCGTTTTTGCTACCGGTCGTAAAATCGACTGCGTAAATTTACTCTTCATCTAACGCCGAATTTAGCTTAAATTAGCCGACCGTAAATTTAACGCTTAGCGCGACCGCTCACGCGTACAAGCGCGTTTGGCTTTGCTTGCTAAATAGCCTTGCGCCGCAAAATCGCTAGCCGCAGCTAGTAACCGCGCCGACTAACCCAAGCCCGCTACTAAAAAGCCGGCAAATTTAAACGCTTTAAGCCCCACGCGGCTATTTTTTGGTTTGTTTTAGCAGGTTCATCTTCATCTCATAGTAGCCTACGCTCATATCGACGTAGTGTTTGTGCGGGTTTTCAAAGCGCTGCTCCTCCTGCCAAATTTCATTTTCGAGCTGCTTTTTTACGTAGTCTCTGATTTGGGCTAAATTTACTTTCTTGCTTACGCGCTTGCCGTCTTTTACGACTAGATTTTGCAGCTGCCTCGCCTCGCAACCCTCAAAATACAGCTCCTTCCACGGCCTATCGGGATCTATATAGCGGTAGGGCTTGGATAGGTCGGGCGTTTCGTCCGCGTTCGTGATCAAATCGGCGACGGCTTGACCGCCTTTATATATGCGCCAGACTTTTTTTAGACCCGGATTAGTCATCTTTTCTACGGCCTCCGAGACCTTTATGCGCGGGCTAAAAATGCCTTTATTTTCGACTGCGACTAGTTTATAGACTCCGCCGAAAACCGGATCGCTTTTTGACGTTATCAGCCGCTCGCCCACGCCAAAGCCGTCTATGCGTCCGCCTTGGGTTAAAATCGAGGCGATGGTGTATTCATCCAGGCTGTTTGAGACGATGATTTTGCAGTCTTGTAGCCCCGCCGCATCCAGCATCGCGCGCGTTTTTTTAGATAGATACGCTAGGTCGCCCGAGTCTAGCCTAACGGCTTTTAGGCGCTTACCCATAGGTTCAAGTACTTCTTTTGCCGTTTTTATCGCATTTGGCACGCCGCTATGCAGCACGTCGTAGGTATCTACTAGCAGCGAAGCGGAGTCCGGATAGAGCAGGGCATAGCGCTTAAAGGCTTCAAATTCGTCGCCAAAATACATCACCCAGCTGTGCGCCATCGTTCCCGTAGTAGGTATACCAAAAGCCTTAGCCGCCAGCACTGTCGCCGTGCCGTCCGCACCGCCGATATAGGCCGCTCTGGCGCCGTATACGGCCGCGTCGAAGTTATGCGCGCGTCTGGCGCCGAAGTCAAACACGCTCCTGCCGTCCGCGGCTTTTACGATGCGCCTAGCCTTGGTCGCGATGAGGCTTTGGTGGTTTATCTGCGATAAAATCGCCGTCTCTATGAGCTGTGCGTCTATAGGTGAGGCTACTACGGTCATAAAAGGCTCTTGCGGATAGATGATCGTACCCTCGGCAAATGCGTATATATCGCCTCTAAAGCGAAATTTACGCAGATAGTCCAAAAAATCCTCGCTAAATAAATTTAACGAGCGCAGATACTCTACGTCGCTATCTTCAAAGCGAAAATTTTCTACGTACTCAATGATTTGCTCAAGCCCCGCAAATATCGCAAAACCGCCGCCGCTAGGCACTTTGCGGTAAAAAACGTCAAACGCCACGCGCGGCTGATCCGCGCTTTTAAAATACCCCTCCGCCATCGTAAGTTCGTAAAAATCCATCACCATGCTGACGTTTCTTGCGTCAAACTGCGTCATTTTTGCCCTTTCTTGTTAAAATTTGATAATGATATAACCCTGCGGCTTGAGAGATGCTGAATTTTATGCGCTATTTTTAAACATATATATTATTTGTTCTGAAATTATTATCATTTTTTATCTATCTTTAAGCTCGTTTAGCATATAGTTTTAAAGTTTTTATTTAAAAAAATATTTTATATTACTTTTATATTTTAAGTTACACTTTTTATTTTCGTTTAGACTAAATTTTTAATTTTAGGAGGAATTTATGAAGCAAGCCTTGCTTTTAAGTAGTTCGAGCTACAAGGATACGGGCTATCTTAGACACTGCAAAAACTGGGTGCATGATTTTATAAAAGAGTGCGGAGTTTTCGGCGAGCAGGTGCTTTTCATCCCGTATGCCGGAGTAAGGCGCACGAACGACGAATACGAGCAAAAAGTCATCGACCGACTAAAATATAAAAATATCGCGTCTATCCATAAATTTAGCGATCCAAAGCGCGCCGTAGCCGAGGCTAAAGCTATCTGTATAGGCGGCGGAAATACCTTTGCGTTGCTCTACTATCTTTATAAATTTGATTTAATTGAAATAATTAAGCAAAGAGTGGAAACTGGAGTGCCGTATTTTGGTTGGAGCGCGGGCGCAAACGTCGCTGGAAGCACGATGATGACGACAAACGACATGCCTATCATCATGCCAAAAAGCTTTGACGCGTTAAATATCTTCCCGCATCAGATAAATCCGCATTTTATCAGCGGCAAGATTGTCGGACACAACGGCGAAAGCAGGGAGGAGAGGCTGGAGGAGTTTTTGATAGTAAATCAAAAAAGCCTGATCTACGCGCTACCTGAAGGTACGGCTCTAAGGATAAAGGGCGAAAACGCAACCGTGATGGGCATGGATGAAAGCCCCGTCTTAAAAATGGCGTATCAAAAAGAAACCGAGCTCATAAAAGTCGGCGATAGTTTTAAATTTTAGCCGTTTTCGGTTCGCGGCTCAAATTTCAAATTTGAATCGGTCTTGGAAAAGCTTTCAAATTTGGATTGAGTATCGGTCGGCGACAAAAATAAAAAGATTAAATTTGACTCAAATTTAGCGCGCAAAACTTAGGCGGCGCAAATTTGATCTAAATTTGAAATAAGTATAAAACACAAAACGAAAGGGGACAAAATGGCTACTGCTAAGCTAATCTGTGCGGTCATAGGCTTGATCGCCGTCGTGTTTTTATTGGTCAAAAAAAGAGAGACCAAAACCGTTCTCATCGGCGTGGGACTCGTGCTGTGCGCCGTCTGCCTAAATCCGCTCGGAGCGCTTGAGAGCTTTACGAAGTCGATGACCTCCGCGGGGCTTATCAAGGCGATTTGCGCTAGCATGGGCTTTGCTTACGTCATGAAGGTGACTAAGTGCGACCAGCACCTGGTTTTGCTACTTACCAAGCCGATGAAAAATATCGGATTTTTGTTGATTCCGGCTACTTTCGTGCTCACCTATCTCATCAACATCGCTATACCGTCGGCCGCGGGCTGTTCGGCTGCGGTCGGAGCTACGATGATACCTCTTTTGATGGCTTCAGGTGTACGCCCTGCGATGGCGGGAGCTGCGGTATTTGCTGGTACTTTTGGCGGCGTGCTAAGCCCTGGCTCGGCGCACAATATCTTCGTAACCGATATGGTAAAAAAGACAAATGAAGCCTACACCGTCCAAGACGTCATCGGCGTGCAGTTTCCAAACGCCGTTGCTGCGGGCATCGTCGTTTTGATCGTGATTAGTATGACGGCGATTATCTTTAAAGATTATCAAAAAGGACAGGATTTCTCGCCTAAATCTACAAGCAACGCGGGCGAAGCGACGCAGACAAAGGTAAATTTGCTCTTTGCTCTAGCGCCTCTCATCCCGCTAGTTATCCTAGTCGTCGGCGCGGTAATAAGTAGCTATGCTAGGGATTTTTTCTTGACGAATTTAAATAGTATCGTAGCGGTACTAGGCGATCCGAGAGACGTTAGCGTCGAGAAATTTTTCGGCGATCATTACGGCCTTTTTGTGGCGATTAAGTATTTTAGCTGGATGAATATGGGCGTGGCCGAGGCTATGATCCTTGGCGCTATCATCGCGGTTTTCATCACGTGGACGAGCCCGGAAAAGATTACCAAAGAGTTTTTTAACGGTATGGGCAGCGCATACGCCGAGGTCATGGGTATCATCATCGCTGCGGGCGTTTTCGTCGCGGGTCTACAGGCGTGCGGCGCGATCGGCGCAGTTACCGAGTGGCTAAAACACTCTCAGGAGTTCGTGCGCTACGGCGGTACTTTCGTGCCGTATCTCATGGGTAAGGTTACGGGTTCGGGCGATGCGGCTACTATGGCGTTTAACCAAGCTATCACCGTTCATGCCGCCGATCTTGGCTTCGCGCAGGATAAACTAGGCATGGCCGCTGCGATCTCGGGCGCGCTAGGCCGCTCGTCGTCTCCTATCGCGGGTGCAGCGATCGTGTGCGCGGGTCTAGCGATGGTTAGCCCGGTCGAGATAGCTAAGCGAACGGCTCCGGCGATGGCGATAGCCGTGTGCGTTATAGCGTTTTTTATGCTCTAAATTTAGAGTTAAATTTGATAAAGTCGGCGCTTTGCCGACTTTTTACGCGGAGGGCGTTTGTCGCCCTTTTCTTTAAATCTCTAAATTTAGTTAAATTCTTGCGTGCGTCGTTTTTCTTAGACAAGCGTTTTTTCTATCAAATTTACCGAGTTAAATTTACCGCGCAAAGGCGGCTAGTGTTATTTTTTGAGTAAATTCTTTATAGCGGTCGCAGGCTAGCTTGGGCTCCATTTCGCACGCTTTCTTGAGGTATTTTTCGGCTGTGTTTGCGTCCTCTTTGACGCCTCGTCCCTGTATGTATAGGTTGCCTAGATTGTAGCATCCGCCGCCGTTGCCCATATCGCACGCTTTTGCGTAAAGCTCTGCGGCTTTTTGCCGTCCTGCGCCACGCCGCTTCTGTTGTCGTATAAAAAGCCCAAATTTGAGCAGCCGGCGCCACTACCTAGCTCGCAGGCTTTTGAGTAGAGTTCGGCCGCTTTTTGATAGTCTTGCGAGGCTCCTTCCCTGGCGTTATCGTACAAGACGCCAAGCTCGTAGCAGCCTGCGCCGTTTCCGCCGTCGCACTCTTTTTGCAGCGCGTCTAAATCGGCGCCTATCGCCAAAACCGCGCTTAGCTTCAGAAATGGCTTTTATTAAATTTGCTCCCGTTTCACGTTTACGCAAAGCGAGCTTAAATTCGGGCGAGCGTGCTAAATTTGACGTAAATTTGGGTTAGCGCCGTAAAGGGGCGGGTTTTGCGCGCAAGTAGACGAAGCGTCGCCAAAAGCCAAAGAAAATCAAATCAAATTTAGCCTGGGCGACGGTTCGCAAATTTAAAAAACAGCCTAAAAATTTAAGCACGAAAATACTTTTAAAAATTTTTAAAACAAAACACGCTCCCCAAAAAAGCGTAAAATTAAAAGCGAGCCGTTCTCTAAAAGCACGCAAATTTGAGAGCAGGCTCGCCCTCAAATTTGACCGGGTTTATTTCTCTGCTATGATTTTTACGATCTCGCAGACGACGTTACTGGCCGCGCGTAGCGATTTTACCGGCAGGTACTCGTAGATGGAGTGAAAGTTGTGCGCGCCGGTAAAGAGATTTGGGCACGGTATGCCTTTTTCCGAGATGACGGCGCCGTCGTAGCCGCCTCGCATCGGGATCACTTTTGGCTCTATGTTTAGCCGAGCGTAGGCTTGTTTTGCCGCGACGACGGGCAGGCTGTTTTCGCCGTCCGCTAGGTAGTTAAATACGTTTTTGTAGCGGTCTTTTAGACTGATTTGAATTCTGTGCGCGCCGTAAATTTTAGTAAACGAGTCGGAAAGATCTTGTAAAAACGCCATGCGCTGCGCGTATTTTGCCTCGTTAAATTCGCGAACGTCGAGCTTTAGCACGGTCTTTGCGCTGTTGCCAGATAGCTCCTTGACCCAGTAGTAGCCCTCGACGCCGTCAGTGTATTCTGGTGCTTCGCCGCCCGGTAGCATCGAGATAAATTTGTGCGCGAGTAGTAATGAATTTACCAGCTTGCCCTTGGCATTCATCGGGTGCGCGGACTGCCCGACGAAGGTCACGACCGCGTCGCCGGCGTTCCAGTTTTGGTAAATCAGCTCGCCTATACCGCAGCAATCTAGACAGTAGGCAAAGTCGGCCTTGATCTCCGAGATGTCAAGCGCCTTGGCTCCGCGCAGGCCTTGCTCCTCGTCTGGTAAAAAGCCAAACGTCACGTCGCCGTGCTTTATTTGCGGGTTTTGTATGAAAAACTGCGCGGCGTTTACGATGGCGGCGATCGCGGCTTTGTCGTCGGCGCCTAGCAGACTGGTGCCATCAGTCACGATGAGATCGTCTCCGACATAGTTGGCAAGCTCCGGAAATTCGCTTTGTTTTAACGTTATGCCTAGTTCTTTGTTTAGCGTGACGTCGCCGCCCTCGTAGCGCACGATTTGGGCTTTAGTGTCGTTTTTTTGCTCCGCGCTAGTATCAAGGTGCGCGAAAAACGCCACAGAGGGCAGCTTTTTAGCGGAATTTGACGGCAAAACGGCCGTAGTTATGGCGTTTTCTCGTCTTTTTATATTTTGCAAGCCAAGCTCCTTTAGCTCGCTTTCTATCAGCTTTGCTAGATCGTGCTCGGTTGGGTTTGAGGGCATGGTGCCCGCCGCGCCCGCTTCGCGGTTTGTGGTGGTGTTGATCTTCGTGTAGCGCAAAAATCTCTCGACTATGTCCATGTTCGCTCCTAAATTTGAGATAAAATTTATGAAATTATACTATCTTTTAATTAAGCTTAAAATAAAAATTTAATTTCTTCGGACGGATTTAAAATTTAAACGGTATAATTCGCAAACCAAATTTAAAGGAGCAAAAATGCGAAATTTACGCTACGTAAGCGACTTTTCGGACTTTCATCAGGTTTTTTCGGCGACTCTGGGCAAGATGGCGACCGTGCAAAATAGATTTGCGGACATCGTCGGCAATCTCGACTGGAACGCGGATTTTGACAGCTGCGAGATAGCTTTCGGCGATCAAATTTACAAGATACAGCTTATCGGCAGCGAGTCGGACGTGAGCGACACGTGGCTGTGGGGATTTGCCAATCAAAGCGGTCTTAGCCCCGAGGCGACGGCGTTTTCGCACGAGATTTTGCGAGCGGGACGGGAGTGGGGCTTGCAGGCTTTTAGCGAACCGAGTTTTGAGCTTGATGAGATGTTTAACGGGCATAATCTATCCATCGCCGCGTGCGGAGCGGCGGGCGAAAATTTATGCTACTACGGTTGCGAGCACGATAAGGGCTGCGCGTTTGTAGCGATCATGGATGCGCCGGCTTGGGTTTTTGAGCCTCTTGGCGCGCACGAGTTTGTTAAAATCGCAAGCGACTGCATACAAGATTTTAACGTTGATCATAAAATTTTTATAAAAAGCTTTTTGGAATTTAACGGAGTTAAATTTGACGAAAACACCCAAAAGGGCGGATTTTTGAAAAAAGGAAAAGACGAAATAGTAG
>CAUPYN010000004.1:0-28485 GCA_963515575.1 uncultured Campylobacter sp. | reverse complement strand
CTTTCTATTATTAAGCCTGATGCCGTAAAAAAAGGCGTTATCGGAAAAATCGTGGATAGATTCGAAAGTAATGGACTAAGAATCGCCGCTATGAAAAAAGTCAAACTAAGCAAATGCGACGCAAAAGCTTTCTACGCAGTTCACAAAGACAGACCTTTCTTTAACGATTTGGTTGATTTTATGGTGAGCGGACCGGTCGTAGTTATGGTGCTCGAAGGCGACGATGCAGTAGCTAAAAACCGCGATCTAATGGGTGCGACTAACCCGAAAGAAGCAAAGCCTGGCACAATAAGAGCCGACTTTGCCGAGAGTATCGACGCAAACGCCGTTCACGGTAGCGACAGCCTAGAAAACGCCAAACACGAGATTGCGGTATACTTTGCAACAAGAGACATTCGCTAAATTTAGGTTAAATTTTGAAAATATCTTTCGCCAAAATCACAAATAATCAAATGCCGTTCGAGTTAAACTCGGACGGAGTAAATTTTAATGGCGAACTAAAAAGAATAAATCAAAATTTAGTTAGCTGTAAAGGAAAAATCGTAGGTGAGATAGCTCACAACTGCGACCGATGCGGCGAAGACATAAATTTAAAGCTTGATGAAGACGTAAATTTGATATTAAGCGACGGAATTTATAAGGATAAAGAAGAAAATCTCGACGATGTAGTTGAGTTTTTCGACGGTTTTATAAATTTGGAAGAAGTATTAACAAGCGAAATAGAAGCTTTTAAGAGCGATTATTTTTATTGTGAAAAATGTAAAAATCTATAAAGGAGAATAAAATGGCAGTACCTAAACGAAGAGTAAGTCATACTCGCGCGGCAAAGAGAAGAACACACTACAAAGTAACACTTCCTATTCCCGTAAAAGATAAAGACGGCTCATGGAAAATGCCTCACCGCGTAAATAAAACTACCGGAGAGTATTGATACAAATGACCAGCATTTGCATTGACGCGATGGGCGGCGACTTCGGTCCGCAGCCTATTATCGGTGGCGTGATCGAGGCTTTAAAAGAAGTAAAATTTGAAGCTATCTTGGTAGGCGATACGGACATTTTGGAAAGTCTCGTCCCGCACAATTTAAAACAATACGTAAAATTTATTCAAGCCGATGAGATTGTTTCTATGAGCGACGGCGCCACCGACGCGTTAAAGCGAAAGGAAAGTAGTATTTTTAAGGCTATAGAGCTACTTAAAAATAAACAAACCAAGGCCGTAGTTTCTGCTGGACACAGCGGAGCCACGATGAGCCTTGCCACGCTTCGAGTCGGTCGCCTAAAAAATGTTTCGCGTCCGGCTATTGCGACGTTGATGCCAAATGTTACTGGCGGTAAAACTCTAGTTTTGGACGTCGGCGCAAACGTAGACTGTAGGCCGGAACATTTGTTTCAGTTTGCGGTAATGGGCGAAGCTTATGCAAAGGAAATTTTAAAAATAGAGTCGCCTAAGGTAGCGCTTTTATCAAATGGCGAAGAAGAGTGCAAGGGTAATGATGTTACCAAGGAAGCCTTTGCGATGATTTCAAAACTTGATAGTTTCGTAGGCAATGCCGAAGGCAATCAAGTCTTTGATGGAAGCGTCGATGTCATAGTTTGCGACGGATTCGTAGGAAATATTTTGCTAAAAACTAGTGAAGGCGTAGCCGATGCAATCAGCAAGATTATTAAAAAACATGTTAAAAAATCTCCCGTAGCAATCGCCGGTTCGCTTCTCATGAAAAAAGTTTTTAAGACTTTAAAACAGCAAGTTGACTACGATGAATACGGCGGAGCGCCGCTGTTAGGCGTAGACGGTTGTGTCATAATCAGTCATGGAAAAAGTACCTCTAAAGCTATCAAAAATGCGATATTTCAAGCATTAAATTTCGCAGATTCTAATATAAATAAAGTTATCGAAGACGAGCTTTCACGCTTTGCCAAATAAAATATAAGGTTAATACAAATGCCAAAAGCCTCGTTAATATCCATAGCTGCATATACCCCTGCTAAAATTTTAACGAATTTAGATCTTGAAAAAATGGTAGAAACAAGCGACGAATGGATAACTAAACGAACCGGCATTAAGCAAAGGCGAATAGCGCAGGATGAAGATACTAGCGACTTGGGAACAAAGGCGGCTAGGTTGGCAATCGAAAGAGCAAATCTGAGAGCAAAAGATATCGATGCCGTCATCTGCGCGACTATCTCCCCAGATCATTTTTGTATGCCCTCGACCGCCTGCAAAATCGCTAAAAATTTGGGTATAAATTCCGTTATGGCGTTTGATATAAGCGCAGCGTGTACCGGTTTTATTTATTTGCTTGAACTTGCTAAGTCTCTAATAGAAAGCGGTAGTAAAAAACATATACTCATAATCGGGGCCGAAAAATTAAGTAAAATAGTAGATTGGGCGGACAGGACGACTTGTATACTATTTGGTGACGGAGCCGGCGCGGCAGTCGTAAGCGCAGATAGTAAAAATGAGATTGTAGACGTACATACCGCAGCCGACGGGAACTATGCCGAGCTGCTTATCACGCCGGGCGGCGAAGAAAAGTTTATTAAAATGTCCGGTAACGAAGTTTTTAAAGTCGCAGTTCAAACATTAACCAAAGACGTCGTAGAAATTTTAGAAAAAAATAAAATTCCCAGCGATAAAATTGATCTTTTTATCCCGCATCAGGCAAATTTGCGCATTATCGAAGCGGTCAAACAACGTTTAAATTTTTCAGACGAACAATGCGTAATAACGGTCGGAAAATACGGTAACACTAGCTCGGCCTCCATACCGATGGCAATGAACGACGCTTATGAGGCCGGTAGGCTTAAAAACGGCGATTTGATTTTATTGGATGCTTTTGGCGGCGGCTTTACTTGGGGTTCGGCCTTACTCAAATTCGGCGGCGAAGACTACAAAAGATAATTTTTATAAAGGCGATAATTTTTGTAAATTTAGGTTATTTTAAATAACGGCAATATGCTTAAATAAATTTCGAAATTTCACTATATTGCAATGACAATTTTTCTAAAATCAGCCGAATACGAATACAAATACAAATACGATAAACAAATTATTTTTCCAAGTGCTACGACATGATAGTAAATAAAATTTACAAAATTTTTTTGCGACGATGTAGAGCTAAATATCAAACGAGAGTCTATGCTCGAGTTTAAACTATATTGCGACGACAGAGGACCGGTTAAATCCATAGTCTTTATAGTTCCGGGTCTAGGCAGCGATTACGAACAACAGTTGCCGCGAGCATCTAGCGCAGTTTGTATCCGATAAATTTAACCTAGAGTAAATTACCGCCGTATCGGCAATAGACCGCAAAACGGAGCAACTTATTTTTTAGAGACCTAGATAAAATAGTTTTCAAGAAAAATACCCAAAAATTTTGAGCAAAATTAGTATCGAAACGCTACCTGCGCTTGATACTAAAATTAACAAAAAAGCGAACGGCGATTTGCCAGCAATTTTAAATCGCAAATGTTGGTTATAATGCAACCGACCAAAAACGAATATCAAAATTTCGGCGTCATGTAAGCTCAAGACGAGATAGAGGCTGCGCTTTTATTAAGACAGTCCGCCGCTTAAATATGCAACCGATAAACGTTAGTCGTAGTCTTAACCGGTAGTTTGCACGGAGCGTATATAAACGCCTTAGCGGATAATAGCAGCTACGAAAAGCTAAACCAGGAACTTATGATTCTTGGCAAAGAAGTAGATTACGCCAATTTTAGCCAATATTTTACCGATATATTTTAAAGGTATCTGTATCTGCGCCTTTGCTAAAACAGCGCAGGCGCCGTTAAAAGTCCTTGTTTTGCTTTTACGAGCGCGCAAAGAGATACGAAACCAGCTACATCTAAAAATCCAAATCTCACGCCTCAAAACCAAGCTAGCTATCGCTACGCCGCAAAAGACCGCTGCGCACCTTCTAAAGAAAAAAGCAACTTCATAAGTAGCTTTAAAATTTAGGTTTTATGCGATGTTATACGGGATAAAATCGGAATTTATTAGGTCGCTAGTTTACGGTTTAAATACGTGGACAAAGGCGCTAGTCTCAAAAAGCGCCACCGCAAATACTAGACAAAACCAAAATCTACAAAAATAAACCATAAGTTAAGCTGCGGATGATCTATGCTTGCCCTGGCCTAGCGTTAAATTTAGTAGTCAAAAGCCAAACGCCTATTGGCGTGTTATACTAAAGCGGCATTTTGACTTCGGAGTAAAATTTAAAACATTGCAAAAGATTAAATTTATCTCTTTTTAATTTTTAGATGATATAATTTCGCTACAAATAAAAATTATTAAGGAGAAAAAATGTTAGTAACAAAAAAAGCACCTGACTTTACGGCTGCAGCAGTTTTAGGAAGCAATCAAATCGTAAACGATTTCAACCTATATAAAAATATCGGCGAGAAAGGCGCGGTAGTATTTTTCTATCCTATGGACTTTACTTTCGTTTGCCCTAGCGAGATCATCGCGTTTGATAAGAGATACGATGAGTTTAAAGCCCGCGGTATCGAAGTTATCGGCGTTTCGACAGATAACCAATTCTCTCACTTTGCGTGGAAAGAAACTCCGGTAAACAAAGGCGGTATCGGCCAAGTTCGCTTCCCGCTAGTAGCTGATATGACGAAGTCTATCGCTCGCGGTTTTGACGTACTTTTAGAGGATGCGGGAGTCGCGCTTCGCGGTAGCTTCTTGCTTGATAAAGACGGCACTGTTCGCCATGCGGTCATCAACGACCTTCCGCTTGGAAGAAACATCGACGAGATGATAAGAATGGTCGATACGATGCTATTTACCAACGAGCACGGAGAGGTTTGCCCTGCCGGTTGGAACAAAGGCGATAAAGGCATGAAAGCCGATACCGCAGGCGTCGCGGACTACCTATCTCACAACGCAGACAAGCTATAATCATCTAAATTTAAGGGCGAACTCTCGCCCTTATTGATCATTTTTAGATTAAAATATCGCAAATTTAATACAAAATATCAAAAATTAAATCAAAAAATAAGTTTTTTTTACTATAATCTAGCTTAAAATTCAAATTTATTCGGAAGGACTTATAATTCAAATGAACGTTACGTATAATGACGGCTCGTTTATGCGCGAGGATGCGGTAAACGTTTTTGCTAGAGCTATGAAAGACAACCGTCAGGTGCATTTTTTAAATCTTTACAATGGCGTGAAAGTAGAGTGTATGGGCGAGGTAAAGCACGCAGAGGATGATACCGTCGTCTGCAAGGTAACGCTAGAGCAAATTTTAGCTATAAAAGAAGAAAAAAACGCCTACGTAGTACGCGATGAATATTTTCCGGAAAATTTAAAAGCCGATATTGTAGGATCTGATCTTACGAATTTAACCGTTACGCTACAAAATTTCACGTATATGCAAAATCTGCACGCAAACCTAAGAAAACACCAGCGCGTTTATCCCAATCGCTATACTAAGGTAATCTTGACACAAAACGGTAGCGAAATACAGGGCAACCTATACGACATCTCAAGGGGAGGTCTAGGCGTCGTTAGTTTGGATGACGGCGGATTTAAAGAGGGCGAGCCTGTAAACGCCAAATTTGAGCTATATATACCGGATGAAGCCAGCGGCTCTAATAAAAACATAAAAATAGATACCGATCTAAAACTTATCGCAGCGCTAAAATATAAGGGCGCGATGAGATACTGTTGTCAGCTAGCCGATAAAGACGGCGCAGGCGAAGATATCGCGAAATTTACCAAAAAACGCGTAATAGAAACTCTAGAAGAGCTAAAAGAGCAGCTAAAAACCTACCAATAAAATTAATGCAAAATAAAAAGGCGAGCTTTGCGCTTGCCTTTTTTAAATTTACCCCACAGCTTCACCCGAAATTTAAACAAAAATCAGTAAAATAGCCCAAAATCGACCAGGAAATTTCATGAAAACCCTCCACGAAAATTTAAAGCTATTTTACGTCGGTCTCAAAGACAAAGAGCCGTTTTTTTACAAAAACAAAGACCTCACGACGCACGCAGCCATCATCGGCATGACCGGTAGCGGTAAAACCGGTCTTGGCATCAGCATCCTAGAGGAAGCCTGCATCGACAACATCCCGACATTTATCATCGATCCAAAGGGCGATATGACAAATCTAGCTTTGGCGTTCCCGCAGATGAGCGCGCAGGATTTTGCGCCCTATGTCGATGAAAACGAAGCGCAAAACAAAGGTATGAGCGTGTATGAATTTGCCGCTAGCGAAGCGCAGACGTGGGCAAAAGGCATCGAAGGCTCGTTTCAAAGCCTAGAGCGCGTGGGACTTTTTAAAGATAGCGCCGAGCTAAAAATTTACACGCCAAAGAGCAGTAGCGGCGTCGGCGTGGCGTTGCTGGGCGATTTTGCGCACCCAAATTTAGACGTAGGCAGCGAGGAGTTTAGCGAGTACGTAGGCTCTCTGGCTAGCTCGGTGCTATCGCTCGTCGGCATAGAAAACGACGTAAACTCAAAAGAACACCTGCTCATTTCAAATATTTTTATCGATAAATTTAGCCAGGGTGCGGACGTGAGCCTAGAGGAGCTCATCGGCTTTATCGCGACGCCCCCGTTTGCCAATATTGGCGTATTTGACGTTAAGAAATTTTACCCGAGCCCCGAGCGTATGAAGCTAGCGGTCAAGATCAACACGCTACTTGCAAGCCCGGATTTTCGCGCGTGGCTAAGCGGCGAGCGGCTAGACATCTCAAAGATGCTTTTTAACGCAAACGGCAAAGCAAAGTGCAATATCTTTACGATCTCGCATCTAAAAGACAGCGAGAGGATGTTTTTCGTGACGCTGCTGCTAAACGAGATCATCGCGTGGATGCGCAAGACCGAGGGTACGAGCTCGCTTCGCGCGGTGCTTTATATGGACGAGATTTTCGGATTTTTCCCGCCAAACGGCAACCCGCCGTCTAAAACCCCGATGCTAACGCTACTCAAGCAAGCCCGCGCGCACGGCCTTGGCGTGATACTGAGCACCCAAAACCCGGTCGATCTTGACTATAAAGGCCTTAGCAACATCGGCACGTGGTTTATCGGGCGCTTGCAAACCGCGCAGGACAAAGCGCGCGTGATCGACGGTATGACGGGGCTTGCGGGCTCTGCGATGGATAAGGGCGAGATAGAAAATCTCATCTCAAATTTGCAAAAGCGCAATTTCCTACTAAAAAACATCCACGAGGACGGGCTATCCGTCATCTCGACGCGCTGGGCCCTGAGCTATCTCAAAGGACCACTTAGCCGCGAACAAATCTCAAATTTGATGAAAGAGCAAAAAAGCGGGTCAAATTTGAGCGGGTTAAACCCGGCAAAAAGCTCAAATTTCGCCGCCAAACCGGTGCTGTCGCCCGATATCGCTCAAATTTACGCCGCGAGCTCAAATTTGCAGGAGGGCGGCGAGCTGGAGGGGTATCTTTACGGCGAGGCCAAAGTGCGATTTTACGACGCCAAAAAGGGGCTTGACGAGGTTCGCGAGGTAAATTTCACGCTAAGGCTGGATGAAGCTCAAAAAAGCGCCGACTGGAGCGAAGCTAGCGAAAATATGCATTTTACCGCGGTTGCAGAGCCAAATTTCAAGCTCTCCTACGCGCCGCTGCCGGGCTTTGTCGCGGGAGCTAAAAATTTTAAAGAACTAACCAAAAATTTCAAAGAATTTATCTATAGAAACTACAAGCTTAGGCTCTTTAGCGCGCTAAATTTAAGCTCAGCGCCGGGCGAGAGCAAGGAGGAGTTTTACGTCCGTTTGGCTGATAAATGCAACGAAATTTTAGAAGCTCAAACGGCCAAGCTTACGGCGGAATTCGACAAACAAAAAGCTCGCCTAGAAGAGAAGCTAAACCGCTCGGTCGCAAAGCTGGAAAAAGAGCAGCGAGACTTGAAAAGCAAGGGTCTCGAGACCGCGATCTCGGTGGGTGCTAGCATTTTGGGCGCGATTTTTGGCAAAGGGCTGCTAAGTAGCGGCAATATCGGCAAAGTCGCGACCTCCGCGCGGTCTGCAAACAGCGTGCTAAAAGAGCGCAGCGACGTCAAACTAAGCGAGCAAGAAGTCGCCCAGCTAAACGCGCAGATCGAGGAGCTGATGGCGAAATTTGAAGAAGACGCGAGCGCGCTAAAAGCCAAAAACGACGTGCAAAACGTGGAAGTGACGGAGGTAGAGGTTAGTCCGAAGAGTAGCGATATATACGACGAAAAACTCTATCTTCTTTGGAAGTAAATTTAACGGCTTGTCTCGCGAGTGCTTTTAAATGATTTCGTAAATTTCGCCCTGCGACAGACTATATGTCTAGTCTTGGGACGAAATTTACTTCAAAACATTTAAAATCATCTCACGATACTTCACCTTATCGTTTTACGCTCTAATTTGGAGTTAAATTTATAAATTTGGCTTCAAATTCTACCCACCGAGACCCACACCGCAAAAATGCTAAATTTAACTAATCCAAATTTAGCGTCTTAAAGTCGCAAGTCTCGGTGCGTAAAATTTAGAAATATCTCCATGCAAAAATATGATTTTTGCTTCGCTTGTAAAAAATATATAAATTTTACCTTAAGAATTATTTTTCTAAGGCTAAAGTGTGTAAAATAGTCGCAAATTTAAAAAAAAGCTCGCAAAAAGAGCGAAATTTATACGCAAAATGCGGATTTTGAGAGTAAAATCAGAAAAAATCTTTGAAAGGAAGTTAAATGAAAACTACATCTTTGGCATTAGCCGGGTTGCTTTTCGCGTCTGCGCTTGGCGCAAAGGAGTTTGTATCTATCGGTACGGGAGCGATGACGGGCACGTATTATCCGGTCGGCGGAGCGATATGTCGCCTCGTAAATAAAGACCCGCAGATGAAATGCTCGGTGCAATCAACCGGCGGCTCCGTCTACAACGTAAATAATGTGCTAAAAAAAGAGCTAAATTTCGGTTTCGTCCAAAGCGACGTGGTTTATGATAAATTTAACGGCGTGGGCAAATTTGAAGGTAACGGCGATCAAAACCTACGCGCCGTCGTCTCGATCTACCCTGAGCTTCTCGCGTTCGTCGTCTCAAAATCAAGCGGTATAGGCTCTATAAACGACCTCGAGGGCAAAGCGATCAACGTCGGCAACCCTGGCAGCGGCAACGAAATGACCGCGCTTGGCGTGTTTAAGGCTTACGGCTTTGACGAGAAAAAGCTAAAACACCACGGCGTACTAACTGCCGGCGAGTGCCCGCACGCACTAAAAGATAAGAAAATCGACGGCTACTTCTACATGGTCGGCCATCCGACGGCTAACATCACCGACGCGGCAAACTCGCTACCTATCGATATCGTAAATATCGAGGGCGAGCAAGTCGATAAGATGCTGGCCGCGATGCCGTATTTTGCCAAAGGTACGATACCAAAAGGCACCTATGAGGGCGTGGATCACGACGTAAACAGCATCGGCGTTAAAGCCGTCCTAGTCACGGATAAGAGCATGAGCGATACTGCGGTGGCTGCGGTCGTAAAGGCTATCTTGGATAACTTTGACGAGTATAAGAGCTTGCATCCGGCACTTGCTGCTGTTACTAAAGAGAGCCTGGTAGAGGGGCTTTCCGCACCTTTGCACCCTGCTGCCGAGGCTGAGTTTAAAAAAGCCGGCATAATAAAATAAACCAGCTAAGCCGTGCGGGTTAATTTGACCTGCGCGGCTTGTTTTTTGTTAAATTTAGGGCTTATTTTTAGTTTTTGAGGATTTAAAATTTGACGCTTTGCTAGCTTGTTTTTGGGCGGCGAGTTTGCTTTAGCCGCATAAAGCGTCAAATTTTAGATTTGGCTCATACGCGAGTTTTTGGCTAGTTTTGCTTGCTGTTTGCAAAGCCCGTATCTTTACGGCACGAGGTTAAATTTGTAGGTAAATTTAAGGCTTAAGCAAAGCGGGTCAAATTTGAGAAACTAAAGCCCAGGTTTATACGGGCAAAATCGCCGAATTCTAGAAAAATTTAAGAGGTCAGGAAAAGAGCAAATATGGATAAAAATCTAAATGAAACACGAACAAATACCGAGCCGGCGCAGGAAAAGGAGGAGTTCGTCGAGGTAAAGACGCGCGAGATAAACTCGAGCTTTTATATTTATTTTACGAGCATTATCTGCTTTGCGTGGTCGGTTTTTCAGCTTTATATCGCGTATTTTCCGATGAACACGACGATGTCGCGCTCGGCGCACCTTGCTTTTGCTATCTGTTTGCTGTTTTTACTCTACCCGCTTAAAATTCACAAAAAAGCCCACTCCAGCCTGCCGTTTTACGACATTGCGCTTTGCGTTTTGGGTACGCTAGCCGCGCTCTATCCGCTTATAGAGTTTTATGAGCTAGCAGAGCGCCCGGGAGACTACACGAGCTTTGATATCGCCGTGTCCTGCGTCGCCGTGGTCGTGCTGTTTGAGGCGGGTCGCAGGATCATCGGCCCGGCGCTTCCTATCATCGCAGCGATATTTTTGGCGTATGATTATTTCGGTCAATACATGCCCGACATCATCGCGCACCAGGGCGCTAGCCTAAACAAACTAGCCGGCCACATGTATCTTACGACTGAGGGCGTCTTTGGTGTGCCGCTTGGTGTTAGCGTGAGTTTTATATATCTTTTCGTATTGTTTGGTTCGCTTTTAGAGCGCGCAGGAGCGGGGCAGTATTTTATAAATTTAGCCTTTGCGCTGCTTGGTAAATTTCGCGGCGGACCGGCAAAAGCTTCGGTTATCGCGTCAGGACTAACCGGCATGGTGAGCGGCAGCTCCACGGCAAACGTCGTAACGGTAGGCACCTTTACGATCCCGCTGATGAAAAAGGCGGGCCTAACCAGCACCAAAGCCGGTGCCATCGAAGTGGCTGCGGGCGTAAACGGTCAGCTGATGCCGCCTATCATGGGCGCGGCGGCCTTTATCATCGCCGAGTTTTTGGGCCTTAGTTACACAAACGTTATGATCGCGGCCGTGATTCCGGCGTTCGTGTGCTATATGTCGCTGTTTTTCATCGTGCACCTTGAAAGCTGTAAGCTAGGACTAAAAGGCATGAAGCAGAGCGCAGGCGTGTCAAAGCTTAAAATTTTCGTGAGCGGACTGCACTATCTCATCCCGATTTTGGTTTTACTCTACACCTTGCTAATCGCAAACGAATCGCCGATTTCGGCGGCCTTTAACGCTATTTGCGTGCTATTTTTGATTATCCTTTTTCAAGAGCCCGTTAGAAAAATGGCTCACGGCGAGGGCGTCGGCGCAGAGGACTTTATCGTTGGCTTTGCGGATATATTTTGGGCGATGGTAACGGCGGCTAAAAGTATGACGACGATCGCGATAGCTACGGGCTTAGCCGGTATCATCGTGGGCTCTATCTCGCTAACTGGTATCGGGCAGGTGCTGTCTGAAGTCGTGGAAAATTTAGCCGGCAACAACATCGTACTCATCCTCTTTCTCACGGCGGTAATGTCGCTTATACTAGGCATGGGCTTGCCGACCACCGCAAACTACATCGTCGTTAGCTCGCTAGTAGCGCCGGTGATTTTGTTTTTAGCGCACAAAAACGGCTTTCTCATCCCCGCTATCGCCGTGCATCTTTTCGTCTTTTACTTCGGTATCCTAGCCGACGATACGCCTCCTGTTGGCATCGCGGCATACGCTGCGGCCGGTATCGCCAAAGCAAACCCCGTAACCGTGGGTATGCAGGGCTTTTTTTACGACCTGCGCACGACTATTTTGCCTTTTTCGTTCGTGTTTAACAACAAGCTGCTTTTGATAGAAAGCGTAGATGCCGCAAACCCAAACGACGCAAAAGGTATAGTGTGGATAACAAATCCGCTCGAGATGGCGCTGATTTTCGGTACGGCGCTAGTGGGTATGTTTGCCTTTTCTTCGGCGCTTCAAGGGTATTTCGTTAGGCGGGTAAACATGCTTGAGCGCGTGCTACTTTTGGCTGTCGCGCCGCTAACCTTGGTGCCTAATATGTGCGCTAAATATATCCCTTTTATTGCCAACGAATACGTTTCTTACGCGATCGGCGTTTCGCTTTACGCGGCGTTATTCGCATTTGGCTGGATACAAAATAAAGCGGAAAAGAGAGTCGGCGTAGGCGTTTAAAACTTACGCTTTCTCGGCCTGTTGATTACTCTTTCGTAAATTTTAGAAGCTTGCGTTTTGGAAATAGTGTATAGAAAAGATAAATTTGGGTTAAATTTGACCGTTAAATTTAACCCGAGTAAGAAAAATTAAAGTCTTTTTGAGCGTTTTAGATCGCCTGCAAATTCGCATCCTAGCTTATCTTTTAGCTCGCAAGCCTTCTCAAAAAGAGCGTAGGCGTCTTTAAATTTTTTCTCTTCTAGCAGATACGATCCCACGGTCGCGCACGCAAATCCGTCGCCTAGCTCGCAGCTTTTATTTAGCAGCGCGCGCGCCTTTTCTTTGTCGCTGGATACGTACATACCGCCGGCGCCCGAGCAGGCCTCTTTAGCGCCTAGTTCACAGCCTTTTTCGTATAACTCAAGCGCTTTTTTAGGATCGGGCAAGATATCTTTGCCTAGCTGATATAGCGCACCGGCTCTTGCGCAGGCCTGCGCATTGTTTGCGTCGCAAGCGGATACGAATTTGTCGCGAGCTACTGCTAAATTTGAGCTTTCGTAGGCTTTTATGCCGTCCTCGAAATCGCCGCCCAGAGCGAAAACTGCGGCAACTAGCATTAGAAGTTTTTTCATTATCTCCCTTTAAATTAAAAATATTCTATTCTAGCATATTTAAAATTATTTTTTGTTTAGCCGTTTTTCTCTCGATCTAAAATCGGGCATCAAGGCCGCGATGAAGTCGTAAAAACTTTTTTGATGGTGGGGGTAGATTAGGTGAGTTAGCTCGTGAAGCACGACGTATTCGACTAGTTCGGGGGCTTTTTCGACCAAATTTAGGCTTAAGTTTATATAGCCTTTGCGCGAGTTGCAGCTACCCCAGCGAGTGGTCATTTTGCGCACGACGACGCGGTTTATTTTGCGGTTTACGGCTGGAGCGAGTTTGTCTATAAAGTGCCCGTAAATGCGCCTCGCAAAAGTTTTTTTATAATTTTCTAGCGCAGCTAAACTCGCAGCGTAAATTTCGCCGTCAAATTTACGTTCGTCCGCGCTAGCAAATTTAACCTCGCTAGGCTGCGCGTTAAATTTAAACCCGTCAAATTTGCCCTCAAATTTAGCGCCGTAAATGTGTGGGTCTAGCCCGTCCGAGCTCAAATTTAAGCCGTCAAAAGCTCCTGAATCGCTTGCAAACCTTATCAAATTTACGCCCTTTAAATTCGGTTCTAGCACGATACGGTAAACTTCTCCTAGCAGCCTAAACTCATCCTCGCGCGGTAAATTTGCTAGCGTTTTTTCGTGAGCCGATTTTAGCCATTCGTAGTGTTTTTGCACAAACTCTAGCGCATATTTTTGCGCGGCGTAAAATGGCAGAGAGACCGAGATATCGCCTGATTTGGCGACCTTTAGGCGGGTTGTTTTTATGCCTTTTTTAAAATTTAGCGCGACGTCAAATTCGCCGCATTTTACGCAAACGGTTTTTACACTAGGCGTTTTTCTTGCCATTTTCTGCTTCTCCAGCGCCACGTGTTTACGAGTCCGCGTAGCCACTCATCGGCGGTAAATCCGATCCAAACGCCGATGATGCCCATGCCCTGCACGATGCCTAGATAGTATCCCAGCGGCAGGCTCACGCCCCACATAAAAATAGCGCCCGTCATCAGCGGAAATTTAGCATCGCCGCTTGCGCGCAGGGCGTTTACGATTACGATATTAAACGTTCTTCCGGCTTCTAAAACGATAGAGAGCGTAAAAAGCGGCAGCATGATCTCTTTAAGCGCGGGCGTTAAATTTAGCGCGTCCATTATCTCGTATTTGCCAAAATACGCGACTAATACGACGCAAAGTGAGGCAAAAATGCCGATTTTTAGCGCGCGAAACGTGCGCGAATAGGCCTCGTCAAATCTCATCGCGCCCACTAAATGCCCCACGATGACTTCGTTTGCGACGCTGATGCTGGCTCCGCAAAGCAGGATTAAAAGCGTGATTTGAAAATAAACGGTTTGCACGTTTAAGCTAGCCTCGCCCATGCTCGCTACAAAGCCGAAAGCCACCATATACTGCGCCATCCAGAGCAAATTTTCGCCGGCGCTTGGAAGCCCGACGGATAAAATTTTACGCAAGATCGCAAACGGCAGGCTAAATAGACGTTTAAAGAAAATTTTGACTTTAGCGTAGCAGGTCAGGATCAAAAATAGCACGATAACACCCACTAGTCGTCCCGCGACCGTCGAGACCGCGACGCCGTAGAGGCCGTAGTTTGGCAGTCCCAGCCAGCCAAAAAGCGCGATAGCGTTGCCGCAAAGGGTGATGACGTTCATGAGAAGTGAGACCAGCATGACGGCGGCAGCGAAGTTGTAGACGCGAAGCACGGCTGCTAGCACCATGCCGATACCGTCAAAAGCAAGCGCTACGCCTAGCTTGTGCAGGTAGCCAAAACTCTCCTGTCTAAGCTGCTGCGGGACGTTTAAAAGCTCTAAAATTTCAAATCCGAAAAAGTAAATAAAAACCGCGCTAAAAAGCCCGATTATCGTATTAAACGTGATGCTGGCGTGTATGACGCGTTTGGCTAAATTTATATTTTTAGCGCCTATAGCTTGCGCGACTACGACCGAGCAGCCTACGCTTAAAAAGTTAAAGATCGTCATAAATAAATCCATGACTTGATTGCCCGCACCCATGGCGCCCACTAGGTGGACGCTAACCTTAGTCACCATGTAGGTGTTTATGATGAGCGTAACAAAGTGCAAAAACATATCTAAAAATATAGGTATAGTAAGTTTTTTAAGCGATAAATTCATAATTTCTCTTTTGTAACGTAGATTTTAAAAACGCGCGATTATACCCAAATATAAATTTAAAGCGTTTTAAGGCGGCGCTGCGTGCTTTGCGCGCGAACGGGCATAATCTTTTTATTAGATTAATCAAGTATAATTTAAAAAATCTACTACGAACGGATGTCAAAATGCATAAAACTTTTACCTCTAGATGGGCCTTTATCATCGCCTGCGTGGGCTCTGCCGTGGGCATGGCAAACGTCTGGGGCTTCCCGTATAAAGTCGGCTCAAACGGCGGCGGCGCATTTTTGCTTATTTACGTGCTTTTTATCGCGATATTTTCCTACGTCGGGCTATCTGCGGAGTATGCTATCGGTAGACGCGCTAAAACCGGTACGCTAGGCTCCTATGAATACGCCTGGAAGAGCCGAAACTGGGGAACTTTCGGTAAAATTTTAGGCTGGATACCGTTAGCGGGCTCCATGTGTATAGCTACCGGCTACGCAGTCATCATCGCGTATGTCTTAAAGGCGCTGTTTCAGGCAATCACGGGTTCGCTTATGAGCGTGGATACGAACACTTGGTTTGATTCCTTTGCGTTTTCGTCTTATTCGGTCGTACCGTTTCATTTTATCGTCGTTGCGGGTACGCTATTTACGCTATTTTTTGGCGCGCATAGTATCGAAAAAACCGGCAAAATCATGATGCCGCTTTTTTTTATTCTATTTTTTATTTTAGCGATTAGGGTGGTGTTTTTAGACGGGGCGTTTGGCGGGTATAAATTTATCTTTCACAGCGACTGGGGCAAGCTAGCTGATCCTATGGTGTGGGTGTCGGCGATGGGCCAGGCATTTTTCTCGCTATCTATCACGGGTTCTGGTATGATAGTTTACGGCGCATATCTGCATAAAGACGAAGATATCGTCGATAGCGCGCAAAAAACGGCGATCTTTGATACGATCGCAGCGATGACGGCGGCGCTTGTGATGCTGCCTGCCGTATTTGCCTACGGCATGGATCCCGCGGCAGGTCCCGGTCTACTTTTCGTAACGCTGCCTAAAATTTTACAAGACATGGTCGGAGGCCAAATTTTCGCGATTATTTTATTTACGGCGGTAATTTTTGGCGGCATAACGTCGCTACAAAATATGTTTGAAGTCGTCGCCGAGTCGATCATGCACAAATTTCCTAAGCTAAAGCGCGGCGTCGTGCTGATCTTACTCTGCGCGGTGTGCTTTGGCATCGGCGTAAATATGGAAGCCATAACCAGCTGGGGGCCGTGGATGGATTTTGTTTCCATCTATATCATCCCTATCGGCGCGGTGATCGGCGCGGTATCGTGGTTTTGGGTCATTAAAAAAGAAGAGATCATGGACGAGATAAATACCGGCGCGGCAAAAAAGCAAGGCGCGTTGTGGTATTTTGCCGGCAGATATATCTACGTGCCGATGGCGCTTACGCTTTGTATCATCGCGCTTAGTATGCATATCTCGTTTTAAGGCGCACGCGTGGCACTTATAGATCTAATCGAAGTTAGTAAAAAATTCGGCCCTAATGAAATTTTAAACAAAGTAAGCCTCAGCGTAAACGAACGCGAGCGCATCGCTATCATCGGTAAAAATGGCAGCGGCAAAAGTACGCTCATGAAGCTAGTCGCGGGCGCGCTAGAGCCTGATAGCGGCAGGCGTATCGTGCAAGGCGGCATAAAAGTAGAAATGCTCGCGCAAAATCCTAAATTTGACGATGCGGCTACCGTAAAAGACGCGCTAAATTTAGAGCTAAAAGAGATATTTGATGCGCGCGACGAGTATGCGGCGGTGCTAGAAGCGCTCGGCCACGATGCGCAAAACAAAGAACTAAACGCGAGGCAAGACGAGCTAATCAAATTTATCGAAGCAAAAGACGGCTGGCAGATCGAGCGCAAGATTGAGCGCGTGCTGGAGGAGTTTAAGCTAAAAGAGTACGAAAATCGCGCTGTTTCTAGCCTCAGCGGAGGCGAGATACGCCGCGTGGCTCTGGGCGCGCTGATACTTAAAAAGCCCGATGTTTTGCTGCTTGACGAGCCTACGAACCATCTTGACGTTTATATGGTGAGATTTCTTGAAGATATGCTAAAAAGCTCGCGCCAGACGATAGTTTTTATCTCGCACGATCGCTACTTTATCGACGCGCTAGCAACTAGAAGCGTCGAGATCGAGGATGGCGCGCTGGCGTCGTTTGAGGGCGGTTACGCGAACTATCTAGCTAAAAAAGAGGAAATCCTAGCTAGCCTAGCCAAATCTCACGAAACGCTGCTAAAACAGCTAAAAGCCGAGGAGGAGTGGCTGCGTCGCGGCGTCAAAGCACGTCTAAAACGCAACGAAGGGCGCAAAGAGCGAGTACTTGCCATGCGCGAAGAGGCTAAGAAAAATCCGGGCGTGATACGCCGCGTCAGGCTCGAGCTTGAGCGAGCGAGCAAAAATTTTAACCAAAAGAAAAGAATAACCAGCAACAAGATGCTCTTTGAGATCAAACAATTAAGCAAAAACATCGGCGGCAAGCAGCTTTTTAGAGATTTTAACGCGCGCGTTTTGCAAGGCGAGCGTATCGCGATAGTCGGACGAAACGGCAGCGGCAAAAGCACTCTTATTAAAATTTTACTCGGGTTTGAAAAGCCTAGTAGTGGAGAAATAAAGCGTGGCGAGGTGCGCGTGGGATACTTTGACCAGTCGCGAAGCGCGCTGGATGACGACAAGAGCCTCATCGAGACCTTTTGCCCAAACGGCGGCGATCACGTAATGGTGCGCGGGCGAAATATGCACGTCTACGGCTACCTTAAAAATTTCCTATTTCCTAAAGAATTTCTCGACAAACCCATCGGCGTGCTAAGCGGCGGCGAGAAAAACCGCGTGGCGCTCGCGCTACTTTTTAGCAAGGAGTACGACGTGCTCGTACTAGACGAGCCCACAAACGACCTAGATATCGCTACTATCAACATCCTTGAGGACTATCTGCAAAGCTTTGAAGGCGCCATAATCATCGTTAGCCACGACCGATACTTCGTCGATAAGATCGCGCACAAGCTCTGGGCATTTGAGGGGACGGCGATCGAGGTGCTGCATCAAGAGTACAGCGTCTATCTCGAACTAGAAGACGAATTAGCCGAGCTTGGTAAATTTGAAGCAAGCCTAGCGAGCGAAGCCGAGCAAGCGCAAAAACAAAAGAGCAAAACCGGCGCAAAGCTAAGCTACAAGCAAACGCAAATTTTATCCTCGCACCCAGAGAAAATCGCTGCGCTAGAAGCTAAGATAAAAGAGCTAAACGCCGGCCTTAGCGATCCTAAAATCTATCAACAAATCGGCCTAACCGCGCTTTATAACGACCTAGAAGCGGCAAAAAGTGAGCTTGAAACGTTAGAGAACGAATACTTTGAAGTTTTAGAAATCGCCGAAAATTTGGAGCAAATTTGAAAAAATTAACTAAAACGGGCAGAGTGAGCGCTCTAAATTTACGCACTATTAAGCGAGACGAGTTTATCGGCGCTAGTTTTGAGCTGGACGGGATTAAATTTAGCGGCGTTTTTTCGGCGGATTTTAGTCTGGACCAGGGCGATCTCGTGCGCGTAGAGTACGAAAGAGACGGCTTTATAAATAGAATAACCCTGCTTGAAACCCTGGCTAAAAATAGCGAAAATAAGAGCAAGACGGCAAAAATTATAAACATTGCGGTTTTTATCTCGCTGACGCTTCTTGCTCTTTGTATCGCTGGCGGAGTGATTTTTTCTTTGATTACGGGCAGATTTGAGATTCGCGATTTTACCGATGTTGTTAGGCTTATTGGCATTTGTTTTCTCGTTTGGTCGCTAGCGTACCTTGCGATAGGAAAATTTAAAATTTTGAGACATTTTACTTGATTTTAGGCTTAAATTTACGTTTAGTCCGCTTAAATTTAGGCCTAAAATTTAGAAAAGATTAAAAATTTAACCCAAATTACCGCAGATTGCCCGTAATTTTAATCAAATTTTTTATATAATTTCGCGTTTTATTAAAAGGGTTTATGATGGATAGAAAGACTTGGAGTTCGAGGGTAACGTATATTTTGGCAGTCGCGGGCGCGACCGTGGGCTTTAGCGCGACGTGGCGCTATCTCGCATCGAGGTAGAGAGGCCGACCGTCATACTTTATATCACATTTGGTATCGTTTTTATCCTTGCGATCATCTTTGGCGTTTCAAAAGCTAGGGGTGCAAAGAGGGATTGCGGATAAATTTAACGTAAATTTTTTAAAGCGCCTTTTTGCAGTGGTTTACTCCTTAAATTTAGCCAAAAACTTAAGGAGTAAATTTGACCTATTTACTCTTTTTTGTTATTTTAAAAGGAAGATGAAATTTACAAAAAGGAGAAAAATGATCAAATTTCAAAAGTCGAAATTTAACAACTCGGTATTTATCCCATCGCTTGTTGTCATATTTTTAATAACGGCATTTGCAGCGATATTTCCAAATTTCTCAAATGAGTTTTTTAAAGGTATGCAAAACTACATCGCGGCCAAATTTGGCTGGTTTTACATCCTGGCCGTCGCCGTCATACTTTTAAGCATCATCATCCTTGGTTTTAGCAAGCTTGGCGAGATCAAGCTCGGAGCCGATCACGTAAAGCCAGAGCACAAAAATATCTCGTGGTTTTCTATGCTTTTTGCCGCCGGCATGGGCATCGGGCTTGTGTTTTTTGGCGTGGCCGAGCCGCTCATGCACTATCTAAATCCGCCGCTCGGCGACGCGCAAACTATCGCAGCGCAAAAGCTTGCGATGAATATCACCTTCTTTCACTGGGGCATGGGCGCATGGTCGGTCTATGCTATCGTGGCGCTAATCCTTGCCTTTTTCTCGTATAGGCACGGCTTGCCGCTCACGCTTAGATCGGCATTTTATCCGATCATCGGAGATAAAATTTACGGCAAGATAGGCAACGCCATCGACACATTTGCCGTCGTGGCGACGCTATTTGGCGTGGCGACATCGCTAGGATACGGTGTACTTCAGGTAAATGCGGGCCTTACGCACGTTTTTGGCCTGCCGACTATGCATATCACGCTTCTTATCGTGCTTTGTTTTGCAGCGACCATCTCAGCGGCAAGCGGCGTTGATAAGGGGATTAAAATTTTATCAAACTCAAATATCGCGCTAGCTATATGTTTTATGTTTTTGATACTATTTTTAGGCGATACGACGCAGCTTTTAAAGTCGTTTGTGCAAAACAGCGGCGACTACGTCTCGACGCTTATTTCAAACACCTTTAACCTCTATGCCTACGAGAGGCAAAATGAGAGCTGGCTTGGCGGTTGGACGCTGCTATACTGGGCTTGGTGGCTATCTTGGTCGCCGTTTGTGGGGCTTTTTATCGCCAAAATTTCAAAGGGCAGGACGATAAGAGAATTTGTCATAGGCGTGCTTTTCGTGCCAACCGGCTTTACATTTGCCTGGATGAGTTTTTTTGGTAACTCGGCGATCGCACTTGTGCAAAGTGGCTTTAGCGAGCTTGCAACGACCGTAAATTCCGACTCGGCTTCGGCGCTTTTTATGTTTTTAGAAAAATTTAGCTTTTCAAGCTTGCTAAGCACGATCGCAGTCTTTATGATCGTCATATTTTTCATCACTTCGGCCGACTCAGCGGCGATCGTGATGAACATGCTTTGCTCAAACGGCAAGGACGATACGCCGGTTTGGCAAAAGGTCTTTTGGGGCGTTACAGTGGGCGTCGTGGCGGCATTTTTGATGCTAGCCGGCGGCCTTGGTTCGCTTCAAGCACTTACGATAACTACGGCATTGCCGTTTGCTGTCGTACTACTTGGCGCCATTTACGGGCTATTTAAGGCGTTACGAGTCGATGCGACCAAAAAAGAGACAAATAACTTTAACAACATGCCTCTTAGCGATCTTTCAAAGCCTTGGCAAGAGCGACTAAGCGCTATCATCACTCTACCTAGTAAAAAAGACGGCAGTAAATTTCTAAACGAAGTCGTGCTAAAAGCCTTTAACGAGCTAAAAGATGAATTTGCCAAAAACGGACTTGAGGCAAATGTAACAAAAGCTGAAAATTTCGTAAATTTAAACGTCGGACTTGGCGACGAGATGGACTTTAGATACGGCGTATATCTCACCAAAAGCCAGAGCCCGAACTACACGAGGGAGCTTGAGGGCGACGATCTTTATTACAGAGCCGAGGTATATCTAAAAGAGGGCGGTCAAGACTACGACGTGCTTGGTTGGAGCGAGGCTACGCTGATAAACGACGTAATCGAGCAATACCGCAAACATATGCAGTTCTTGCATGTCGTTAGAAAATAATAATTTGGCGTAAATTTGCAGAAATTTACGCCTTTAAATTTATGCCAAGTAGCCTTTTTCTAATAATATTTACCGATTTTAATCCAGATTTGTTTTAAATTTTAAAGATGGTTCTAAAAACTTTAAATAAAATTTTTATATAATCTCTCTTTTTCACAAAGGTATACAGATGGATAGAAAATCGTGGAGTTCGAAGGTAACGTATATTTTGGCGGTTGCGGGCGCGACCGTGGGCTTTGGCGCGACGTGGCGCTTCCCGTATCTAGTCGGGCAAAACGGCGGCGGCGCCTACGTACTCGTGTTTTGTATCGCGATGATCGTGATCGGTATACCGATGATTTTGGCTGAAAATGCGATCGGCAGACGCCTAAAATGTAACGCCGTAGATGCATTCGGCGGTAAAAATATAAATCCGGCGTGGAAAATCGTGGGCTGGATGGGGCTGCTTGGGGCTTTTGGCATCATGGCCTACTACATGGTTATCGGCGGCTGGGTGCTAAACTACATCGCGCAGATCGCATTTGGTATGCTTGATCTTTCCCAGGTGCTTAGTTTTGAGGCTACGAGCGCATTTTACGAGCAAAATATCGTGAGCGATCCGCTGGCTATCAGCTTTGCGACGCTCGTGTTCGTGCTCGTAAACTACGCGATCTTGGTGCAGGGCGCGGTCGGCGGTATCGAGCGCTCGGCGAAGTATCTCATGCCGCTGCTTTTCGTACTGATGATCGTAATGATCGTAAAAAACTTGACCTTAGACGGCGTGGCGCAGGGGGTTAAATTTTACCTCACGCCCGATTTTTCAAAGATAAATTTAAAGCTTTTCGTCGAGGTTTTGGGGCAGGTATTTTTCGCGCTTTCGCTTGGTTTTGGCGTGATGATTACGCTTTCAAGCTTTGTTAAAAAGGACGAAGGGCTGGTTAAAATCTCTATCATCACGGGCATCCTAAACACCCTCATCGCCGTGCTTGCGGGCTTTATGATATTTCCGTCGCTTTTTAGCTACGGCGTCTCGCCCGATAGCGGCCCAAGCCTCGTGTTTAAGAGCTTGCCGATCGTTTTTTCGCATATGCCTTTTGGCGGATTCTTTGCAGTGGCGTTTTTTGCGCTGCTGATGATCGCCGCGCTCACGACCTCGCTACCGATCTACGAGGTTATCATAACGACGCTTCAGGAAAAATTTAAAATCAGGCGCAAAAGCGCGATCTTGCTGGTGCTTGGCACGATATTTATATTTGGAAATTTACCGTCCTTGATGGCTACGAACCTGCTTGCGGACGTTAAAATTTTCGGTAAAAATATCTTTGACGCATACGACGCCATCAGCGCTACGATATTTTTCGTGCTGACTTCGCTAGGATGCGCGATATTTGTCGGCTGGGTGCTAAAAGACGAAGCCAAACGCGAGATAATGCAAGGCAGTGAAAAACACGCAAAACTCGTAAATATCTGGTTTTGGTATATTAAATTCGTCGTGCCGTTTATCATTTTAGTGCTTTTTATCAGCTCGTTTTACGATAATTTTTTAAAATAGGGCATAAAAACATGTTTTATTTTTTACTCGGTATTTACTTTTTTTACGTTGCCGCAAAGGCGTGGCTGGCGATTTTGCAGATAAATTTTATCCGCTCGGAGGCGAAAAGGCCCGCCGTCGTGCTAGAGCAGGGCGAGTACGAATCAGCCGCCGCAGCCGCGATAACGAATCAAAAATTTGAGATAGCGAGCCTATTTTATCACGCCGCGATATTTATGATGTGGGCGTGCTGGGGACTTGGCGCGATATCGGGGCATGCTTATAAAACGGGAGATATAGGCGATAATGTCTTTATGGTTATGGTATTTTTGCTCGTTTCGTCGCTGCTGGAGCTACCGCTAAATATCTACGAAACCTTCGTCAAAGATAAAAAGCTCGGCTTTTCAAACGTAACGCCTAAAATTTTTGTGCTCGATCTAGCTAAAACGCTTGCGCTAACGCTGGTGTTTGGCACTCTGTTTGTGTGGCTGGTGCTACTTTGCATTAGATTTTTGGGCGGTTTTTGGTGGTTTTGGGCGTTTTTGATGAGCTTCGCGGTCGCGCTCGTTATAAATCTAATTTATCCGACGCTCATCGCACCTATCTTTAATAAAATGCAGCCGCTAGAGGAGGGCGAGCTAAAAAGCCGTATAGAAGGGCTTTTGACGCAGTGCGGCTTTAAAAGTAGCGGCGTTTTTACGATAGACGCCAGCAAGCGTGACAACCGTCTAAACGCCTATTTTGGCGGCCTTGGCGCGACTAAACGCGTGGTGCTTTTCGACACGCTCGTTAAAAAACTAAGTTTAGAGGAGATAATCGCCGTTTTGGGGCATGAGCTAGGGCATTTTAAGCACAAAGATATCCTAAAAATGATCGCCCTAAGCGCGGTTATGCTTTTTGCGATGTTTTTTATATTTGGCAACATCCCTGACGAGGCGTACGACGCGCTGGGGCTCAGCCCGGCAGGCGGCGGAGTGATCGTATTTTTACTGCTTTTTTCGCCGATTTTCGGGTTTTTATTTTCGCCTGTTAGCTCGTATTTTAGCCGCGCAAACGAATTTGGCGCCGATAAATTTGCAGGCGAAATCTCAAACAAAGCCGACATGATAAGCGCGCTAAAAAAGCTAGGCTCCGAAAACAAGGCCTTCCCGAAGGCTCATCCGCTCTACGCATTCGTCTATCACTCGCACCCAAGCCTTTTTGAGCGTATAAACGAGCTGGAAAATGACGGTAAATGACGCGCTAAAAGCCGCCGCCTCGCAGATCGCGCCTGCGTGCGAGATAAACAGCGCAAATCCGGCGCGCGTAGCCAAGGCGCTTTTAATGCGGCATATTGGCGTAAAAATCGAGTGGATATTTTTAAATTTAAGCCGCGAGCTAGATGATGCGGACGGGTATTTTGCACTCGCAAAGCGTTTTGCAGATCACGAGCCGCTAGAGTACATCACGGGCGAGGCGGGCTTTTATGGGTTTAGCTTTAACGTAAAAAAGGGCGTTTTGATTCCACGTCCGGAAACTGAAATTTTAGTCGAAAAATCTCTTGAAATTTTATCAAATTTACCCACGCGAAAGGGGCCACCGATAGTTGCCGAGATAGGTACGGGAAGCGGGATAATCAGCATCTGCCTCGCGCTAAACTCAAACGCTAAAATCATAGCCTCCGATATCAGCGACAATGCGTTAAATTTGGCTCGCGAGAACGCCGCGAAATTTGGCGTAGAGGATAGGATAGAGTTCGTAAAATGCGCGTATCTGGACGAAATTTACGGGCAGTTTGATCTGCTCGTTTCAAACCCGCCTTATATCGCGCAGGGCTACGAACTTGATAAATTCGTGCTAAACGAGCCGCACGAGGCGCTCTTTGGCGGCGCGGCGGGCGATGAGATCTTAAAAAACATTATCCTCGTCGCTAAAAATCGCGGCGTAAAATACCTAGCCTGCGAGATAGGCTACGATCAGCGAGAAAGCATGCAAAGCGCGCTTAAATTTAACGGGTTCGAGGCGGAGTTTTACAAGGATTTAGCGGGATTTGACCGCGGATTTGTCGCTAAAAATTTATTTGCGAATTTTTAAATTCGTGCGCGGTTTGCGTGCGAAATTTACCGCGCTTTTGTCGGCTAGCCATCTCGCAAAGGTCTGCAAATGCGCCCGAGCTAACGCAAAACCAAACGTAAGGGAATAAAATGAGTATCCAAACGAAGCTAAAAAATCTGGAATCAAAAGCAAAAAGCAAGGGCGAGTTCGCGCTTTGCGCCGCTGCGGCGTACCTTAGCCGCGACTTTTTTGATACCGACGCGCGGATAAATTTGCTCGGCGCGCTGCACGAGTGCGGGTATCTGCAAAACTCGCTAAAACCTTACAGGACGGAACTAGGCGCCGATAGCCCCGAGTGGACGCAAAGGTGTTTGCAGCGGTTAGCTAACAGCGACCGCGACTACTGGGCGCTTGCGGCTTTGCTTTGCAGTGAGGGCGAAAAGTGCGTGCAAACCGCGTTAAACTCGGGCTACCAAAGGCTGGCTAACTGGAGCTACGATCATTTTAAGCTCGGGCGCGTAAACGTCGTTACGCTTTATAGACAGGCTATGGACAGCGTGCTGTCTGGTATTTTGGAGATAGGCTACGCGGCTAAAAGCGGCGAATGCGTGTATGTAGGCAGGTCTAGGGCGCTATCCATCGACAAGCAAGATAGCAAATGTATCAAGGGTATACTGCACCTAACGATGCAAGCCAAACTGCCCTACGGCGCGTGGCGCACGGAAAGCGCGAAATTTTATATAGATAAAACGAGCGCGAAGCAAGATTAAATTTCTAAATGCGTTAAATTATGCGGCGCAAGCGTTAAATTTACCGTATCAAGCAAGCATTTTTGCCGAATTTGTACCTAAATTTAGCCGAATTTAAACGCCCTAACCCTAAAATGCGTGCAGTAAATCAAAAAAAGGAAAATCATGAAAAGCGTTTATTTTTTACTTTTGGGCGCGCTCATCGGCACGGAGCTGGCTCTGGGCGCTCTGGTTGCACCCACGATTTTTTATCCGCAGAGCATACTTGGCGAGGGCGTACTCACGCAGTTTCAAAGCGGCAAACTGATGACTACGATATTTGTTAAATTTAACTACGCCTTGCTAGCCGTTAGCGTCATAGCCGCGCTTTACGAGCTTGCATCGTTTAGATCTAGCGTCAAATTTGCCGCTAAATTTAGCATGAATATGCTCTGCGCGATAAATTTAGCCCTCGCGCTCTCGTTCGTGTTTTACTTCACGCCTTTCGTCATGGATGCGCAGGCTGCTGGCGAGGCGGCGACGCAGACGGCCGAGTTTGCTCAGATGCACGTAGCTAGCGAGTGGACGATGAAGCTTATGCTATTTGCGCAGCTTGCTTTGTTTTTTATCAAATTTAAAACTGCCGAAAAATGAACGCAAAGCCAGATATCCAAATTTTAACCGATTTTCTCGCGGGCTACACGAGCGCGATGGTGAGCGCGGGCACCTATACCGCGCGCGTCGAAAAGTGTGTAGACCGCGTCGCTAGACGCTACGGCTACGACGTTAGCGTGACGATTTTTGTGAAGTATTTTACGATTAGTTTCATGGACTCGGCCGACAACTCACTGCGCCGAACCTACGTGAAAAAGATCCCGCTGGGACAGGTGAGCTTTAACCGTATTTCCGAGCTTTCGTCGCTTAGCTGGCGGATTTTGGATGAAAATTTGAGCTTGGATGAGGCCAAAGAGCAGTTTGAGGGCGTCATGCGCATCGGGGCGAATAAATTTACAAGCTCGCTTATTTTGATCAGCCTTGCAAATGCGGCGTTTTGCAAGCTTTTTGGCGGCGATGCTGGCTCGGTAGCTTGCGTATTTTTCGCGACGCTCATGGGTTATAGCCTTAGATTTGCGCTTGCTAAAATGGGCGTAAATTTAAAAATCCAGTACGTCCTAGTCTCGTTCGTCGTCTCGTTTATCGCCTATCTTGGCGTATTTTACGGCTTTACGCACACTAGCGACGTGGCGATCGGCTCGTCGATACTCTTTTTGATGCCGGGCGTTTTTCTCATAAACTCGGTCTTTGATATCATAAACGACAACACGCTAGTGGGCATCAGTAGAGCCGTGAGTACGGGCATCTTGATACTTTGCATCGCGGTGGGCGTCTATATCACGCTCTCGCTTAGCAGCGCGGAGATTTTACATGTTTGAGCTTTTTACTGCGACTCTTATAGACGGCGCTTTTGCCGCGGTGGCGGGGCTCGGTTTTGCCTACGCTAGCTCTCCGCCAAAAAGGACTCTCGCATTTTGTGCGCTACTTGCAGCATTTGCGCACGCCAGCCGCTTTTGGATCATGCAGATGGGATTTTTTAACATCAGCGTCGCCACCCTTATCGTCTCATTTTTAAGCGGGATTTTAGGTATGCTCTTTGCCAAACGGCTCAAAGTGCCCGCCGAGATCATCGCATTTCCGGCGCTTTTGCCGATGGTGCCCGGAGTCTATGCGTATAAGGGCATTTTGGCGCTGTTTTCGTTTTTAAACGAGCCAGATATCGCCAAGAAAAACGAATACCTAATCATATTTTTCGATAATGCGATCACGACTACGACGGTCTCGCTAGCGCTTGGCGTTGGTGTTTCGGTGGTGCTTATTTTGTTTTACGATCAGTCCTTGATGATAACTAGGGGCGCTAAATGCGATCTGGCGACGAGGAAGCCCAGCGAAAAGTAAATTTGTACGGCATCTTTTAAGCGTCTTTAAATGAGCTAGAAAATTTTGCCCTGCGACAGACTGCATGCCTAGTCTTGGGACAAAATTTTCGTCGCAGCTTTTAAATCCATCTTAAAATATTTCCGCTAATTGTTTTGTTAAAATTTGGCAATCCGTCAAATTTGGATCAAATTTAGCTCTCGAAACGGGGGAGCTAAATTTGATAGCCTTTCTTATCTTTACCCTAAATTTTTTCTCAAATTTGCCGATATAGCTTAAAACTCGTTTTAAAGGATTGAAAATGATAAGCGGCTCAAATTTAAACATTTCTACGGCAAATTTCAAGTCAAATTTAACTCCTGTAGATAAAACCGCTAAAACGAATTTGACGAACGAGCAAATGCAAGCTCCGAGAAGCAAAGAAGAAATCCAAAAAGAGCTGCAAGAATACAGAAGTAAAACCATCATAGAAATCGTAAAAGATGCTATCGAGATAGACGAAAGCGACGAAAACTGGATAACAAAGACGATTGATAAGATAGACGGCATATTATCCAAAAAATATACGGCCGAAGAGCTGCGCGGTATAGGACAAAAAGAACCTGAGAGCAAAGAAGACGTCATCGACTCTACTCTACAAACCTATATGTGGATGCTGATGAGTAACTCCAGAGACGGCAAACCGACGATTTGGGGTAAAATTTTAGGATTTGGAACCAAGCAGGAGCAAGAGGAACTAAACGCATTTAGAGACTCTTTGCCAGAAGGAGCCGCCATGAGCGACGTCGGAGCTGCTTTGCTACAAAGAGCCGACATTAGTATAGAAGACTTTAAAAAACTCTATGCGCAGGACGTCGAAAAGACTATGAAAGCTCGCAAGGAGATGAACGAGCAAATGCGCAAAGAACTCGAAGAATACAACGCAAATTTAGCCAAGCAAAATAGAGAAGTTAAATTTAAACCTATCCAAGCTACAAGCAAAAGCAAGACTTACGAGGATAAGGATATTAGACGCGAGTTTTTCGAGAATTTTCTAAAAGCCGAACGAGAAAAAGGGACGGATATAACGAAGATTTTAAATCAACTAGCAAAACTAGGCAAATTTGACGTGAAAGCATAAAGGATTA
>CAUPYN010000003.1:0-29514 GCA_963515575.1 uncultured Campylobacter sp. | reverse complement strand
CGTAGATACTAAGCCAGTCGATGAAAAATTCCCCCAAACCCTCTCCAACGGTAAACAGTATTATCTAAGAAGTAACTATAGAGGAAAGGTGGTTATACCTGAAGAAGTATCTTTAAAAATCAAAAATTATATAGGAGAAAAAGCATACAAACACTGCTCTATCGTAATAGAAGAATTTTACATAGACGATAACGAACAACTACAAGTCATATCGTTAAGCTTGATGTTTTATGTCGGCTACACCAAATACGGTCTCTTCGGAGACGAAGGAAGAGGGTTTTCTTTATCTAGGAAAGATGTTAAAACTTTGCCCGGTAACAATAAAATTTACATAGAAGATTTAGAAAAACGATAAAGGCCTTAAAATGTCGGATCAAATTTCAACCAAAGACCTAATATCTAAATTTAAAGACTACGCTGATATTGCAGACGCTAGCTACGCTATGCTTCACTGGGTAAACGAGAATGAAGACGATGGATGGTTTGATAAATTTAAAGACGAACCGCCTGCTAGGTGGAAATTTGCTAATGGAGTAGCTAAAGGCGATAAAATAACCGAAGACAATCAGACTAGACTTGCAAAAAAAATCAAAGAAAAATCGGCGAACCCACCGCCTATGCCTTAGCTATAGAAGCTAGGTTTAATCAGGATATGTTTATCTTTAAAAAATAAGTAGCTATAATACAAACAAATGCTAGGTAACCAAAGGATACGTAGTGAAATTTACCTTAAGCATATTAGCCCTATTAGCTATAGCATTTTTAGTAGGATGTAGCGCAAAGGATACTAGTAGTAACAACAAACTAAGCAATAGCGAAATAGCAAAGCTAGGTAAGAAATACGGAGGGGTGTATGTGTTTAATAAGAAATTCGAAAAGGAAATAGATGATAGGGAGAGGGAGAGACGGGAATTAAGTCAAGAATTGGGCAATAAAATAAGATCAAATCCTAGAAAAATAAAAAATGGAAATGAGTATATTATAATATACGATATTGATATGACGCCCGTTGATCAAAAATTCCCCCAAACCCTCTCCAACGGTAAAAAATACTATACAAGCACTAGATCTTATGAGCAAGATTATAAAAAGGCCGTTAATGTTTCTAAAAAATATATAAACGAGGTCATAAATTTCATAGGACAAGAAGATTATAATAAATTTAAACCCTCTATAGACATAGGATATTTCTACGTAGATAACGACGAAATAGTACCTATAGAGCTTTCTGCAACATATAGCTATCAAGGAACTAAATTTGGTTTCTTTGGAGACGAAGGAAGAGGATTTGCTTTATCAAGAGATGAAATATATACCGTAAAAGGCGGAAATAGGTTTTATTTAGAAGACCTGGAAAGAAAATAATACAATGAGCGAAATTTCAACCAAAGACCTAATATCTAAATTTAAAGACTACGCCGATATTGCAGACGCTAGCTACGCTATGCTTCACTGGGTGAACGAGAATGAAGATGACGGATGGTTTGATAAATTTAAAGAAAGAAAGCCTATAATAACATTTAAATTTATCAAACCAACAACAGGAGGAATCTTTAACTCTCTCCCTCCTTTTTTAATAAATTAACCTCTCTTAAAAATTTAAATAGCTATAATACAAACAAATACCAGGTAACCAAAGGATACGTAGTGAAATTTACCTTAAGCATATTAGCCCTATTAGCTATAGCATTTTTAGTAGGATGTAGCGCAAAGGATACTAACAATAAAAGCGAATTAAATAATAAATACGGAGGGATTTATATATTTAATAAGAAATACTATGAAGAAATTCAGCAAAGAGAGAAAGAGAGGGGACTTATTAATAAACAAATTTTAGATGAAGTATCTCGCATATCAGTTAAAGACGAGCGAAATAAAATGATGAGAAAGCTGCTTAAAGAAAGATATTATAATAACCCAAAAATAGCCCAAACCCTCTCCAACGGTAAAAAATACTATACAGATACGGCGGATTACAGCAGAGAGTATAGCAAACAACCCAAAGTCCCTGAAATTTACAAAGAAAGAATTAGAAATTTAATAGGCAAAGAAAATTTAGATAAAATTCCCGGAATAGGATTAGGTAGTTTTTACTCGGATGAAGAAGGAAACATAACTCCGATAACAATGTACATACAATACTCAGACAAAGTAAAGAGCTACGGTCTCTTCGGAGACGAAGGAAGAGGATTTTCTTTATCTAGAGAGAGATTCGAATATTATGAAGTAAAGAATAAATTTTATATGGAAGACTTAGAAAAATAGTAGATTTTAAAGGTTTAAAATGTCGGATCAAATTTCAAACAAAGACCTAATATCTAAATTTAAAGACTACGCAGACATAGCAGACGCTAGCTACGCTATGCTTCACTGGATTAACGAGAATGAAGAAGACGGATGGTTTGATAAATTTAAAGAAAGAAAGCCTGCAAGATGGAAATTTGCGGACGATATAACTAAAGGCGATAAAATAACCGAAGATAACGAAACTGATATATCTAGAAAATACAATAGGCAAATCGGCGAACCTACCGCCTATGCCCTAGCCATAGAAGCTAGGTTTAATCAGGATATGGTTATAGAAAAACCAAAAATAAGCGAAGACGAAAAGCCCGAAAAAAAACAGATAAACAACGAAATTCAAAGCTTTGTGTACGCCAATGAAAATAATGAATTGCAGGTTTTTGCAGATAAACCCGGCTTACACTCCCTCTCCCTCCGCACCAAATCCTTCGTAAACCGTTACGAACTCCTTCATCACGTTAAAGATACTTCTATAACGGGGTATTCTTCCAGCGCCTTTTACGATAGTAAATTTGGCAACTACGTAATAGGCTTTAGAGGCACGGAGCTTGGCATAAAAGACCTAGTTATAACAGACGGCATGATAGCCTTTTTCGGCGCGGCACTGGATCAGATAGTATCTCTTAAGGTATTAAAAGACGAAATTTATAAAAGCATAACGGATCATTACTATAAAAATTTTCTCGCAGCAAATTCAAACGCGGTTAACAATATAAATTCTCCGAATAATGACTCAAATTCAAGCTCACAACCTAACTATGATAGCTCAGATTTGTCCATCGACTCAAATCAATCAAAATATAGCTCAAGCGTTTTAAGTTCTTTAAATTCTTCGTCCCGATCTTCTCAAGCGAGCACTTCTTTGCATTCTAGAGGCTCTTTAAGCGTTTCTTATGCCCTCACCACCCCTCCTCTTGTAGTAACGGGTCACTCGCTAGGAGGACATCTGGCTCAGGTTTATTGCTCGGTCTATCCAAACGAAGTAAAGGAGCTATATACCTTTAACGCCCCTGGCTTTGGAGGCGTATGGATATCCTTGCCGGTTATCGTTTTTAGGTTTTTAGGCTTTATAGCCAAGGTCATATATAAAGGCATAAGGTGGGTAGCTAGGATACTAGACCCGTATGGCTTTATAGGAGGCATGGTTAGCAAGGCGTTTGATAAGATAAAAAGCTTCTTTGGCTTTAGCAAAGACGATAAAGACGAGGCTACGCTAGAAGATTGCGTCGATCTCGTAAAAGAAAACAAAACGGCCTGCGAGGAGCTAAATAAGCAAAACGTAAGCTCTAATATAAGCAAGGCCAGTAAAGGAGATACTTTTGGCATAGAGATTCATCATATAGACTCCGTTATGCATAAAATTTACGACGAATACGACGAAGGATACTTTGATAAACAAGAAGAGTATAAAAATACGTTTAGCTCAGATACCGTAAAAATAGACGCAAATCAGGTATTTGAGCCAAGCGTATCGGTTATCTCGGATCTTGGCCTTAGATACGGCATGGTAAGCTATACGGAAAAATTCGACTATCAAAACACATCCAAACTTCATCTTATAAACGTGCTAAAGGCTTCTCACTTTATGAAGCAGTTAGTAGAGAGCTTATATCTGATGGAGTATCTTTTAAACCGTCCCGAAAACGAAGCCAAGATAAAAGATAAAGATATAGCAAAGGCCCTAAACTATCTAAACGACTACTTACAAACCCTAGCTTCTCAGATACTGTTTTATAAAATTTATCTAAAAAACCTTCCGAGGCTAGGCAATATGGAAGAAGAAAAGATCTCAATCCTAGAAAGCGTAATATATCCCGTAAGCCTATACGTAAACGACTTTGGATACGATGATCTAGGCTCGGCGCCTAATGCAGAAGATCTCATTAGCTGCTTGCTAGCCTATACGCAAGATAATCTACTAATAAAAATCATAGATAAAGAAGATATAAAGAATATCAACGCAAAAACGCTCGCCTCAGAGGTCATGCAAGATGATCTAAATTTGACGTTTGCGATATATGGATGCAGATTTTTTACTCTGGATAAAAAGTTAGATTTAGAACAAGCAAAAGATAGACTCACGTATATATCGGACTTTTATAAAGGTATAAGCCCATACGTTAGCCATAAGCAAGATAGCGCGGAGCTTGAAAAATGGATAGAGGCTAGGATAGAAATTTGCAAAAGCGCGTACGAGCTTAAATTTGAGGGGTGGAGATATCTATCTAACGATAATAAGCGTTATTTGGTACTCTCGAAAAAATCGCGCAGCGCATATAAAAAAGAGATACACGAGGATCAAAGAAGCATAATCCTGCCCTCCATCCAAGCGCTAGAAGATATGTCCAAAGAAGATAAAGAGTACCAAGCAAAACAGCTCTTAAAGATGATAAGGTTTGAGCCTAGCGAGCTTATACATATCTACCATAAAAACTGCGATATATTTTTAAAAAACGAAAGTACGTTTGACATCGTGCGCGTAGAAGAGGATATAAATTTAAGCTTTAAATATCTAAACGCCAAAGTCTTTATGATGGGTAAGCTTTTAACGGGAGGCGAGGAAAAAGAAGATTGCGAGCTTTGCTTTAAAGAAAACAAAGACAAAAACGATTTGAAAAACAAAGAAGACGCAAATCAGACCTCCTCATCGCTTGCCCCTAAAAACCAAGCTAGCAAGGATGGCCAAGCTGGCGAAAGCTACGCCTCGTATATCTTTCAGCCAAGAGATACGCATAGCGGCATAGGAGGGCTAAATTTACTATACAAAAACTCTCAGGCTAGGCTGCTAAACTACGATATAAAAGAAGATAGCCTAAATATCAAGCTAAAACCGGCCAGTAAAAAGGCTAAAGAGCTAAAGGAGCTAAATCAAATCGCTCCCAAAGATAAAACGTTTGACGAAACGGCGGTTAAAACTAGCCTCTCGTATCTACATCCGGTCATAGAAGACGATATCATAACCTGCGAACACGGCGGCAGGGTGGTGCTAAAAAGCGTAAGAGGAAGAACGATAAAATCAAACGGCATACCCCTGATACTAGGATGCGATTTTATAAACTTACCCATAGTAGGTTGTAGCGCAAACTCTCCTTGCACTAGAGTAGCTTTCGTGCCAAGCGGCGCTCTTAGCCAAAAAACCGTAAACGGCGATCACGCCTTGATGCAAGACTTCGTAAATTTATGTAGGAGCGATAGAGGCTCTATACTAACCTGCGCTAAAAAATCAAACAAGCTTAGGATATTAGACTCCAGGGATATTAGCGGTTCTAATATCTCAAATGCGGACAAAGATAGCGCTAATAGCAACTCTGCTTGCATAAGGCTGCATTTTAAAAACTACGCCTCGCAAAAAGACAATCTACCCGTAAACATCTACTATCTAAACGGTGCTAAATTTGAAAACAAAGATGGCTTTGAACAAATACGGCTAAATTTAAACGAAGGCAAAAATCCCAGCGACGGCGAACTGGATAAAAAGCTAAAGCAAAACTATAACGAAGACCATAAATTTAAAGAATTCGAGCTACGCTACGGTATAAATACTATAAATTTGGTATTTGTAATCCCAAACTCTCCTCAAAAGGCTTGCAATAAAGCATATAAAGATGCAGGCGAGCCTGAAAGCGGAGTTGGATACTTCACTAGGCTAGATAAATACGAAAGCCTGGATAGGTCGCAAAAAAGACCGGTGCATACTCTGGTATTTTTCTCGCCTTCATACGCTAAAAGCGTAAAACTGCAAATCGCTAAAGGGTTTGATAAAGATAATGAGCCGAGTCTGGATATATGCGAAGTCGTAATGTTAAGCGGGCAGGTTTAATTTAAACGCAAGGAAGTAAGGTGCAAATAAGCGATATAAGAGTCGTGCAGGATATAGAAACGCTACTGAAGGAATTTGACGGGTATACTCAAAAATACCCTAACGTTACTTTTTATTGCAGAAATCTCAACAGCTTTTATCACAATGACGTATTGCAGCCAAATACCCTAGGCGGCATTATCATGCAAAGGCTTTTTGATATGAGCCCAAATATACGAGAGACTCCTAGCGACGGCAATAATATAAAAATAGTAACGCCTAATTTTATAGATAAAAGCGCGCTCATAGACGGCAAAGAGACGATAAGAAACGGCAAATTTAACATTAGAAGACTAGATAAAGTCATAGAGGTACATACTGCAATAAACGAAGAAAATCCGGTAGAAAAATTCATCAAAGACCTAATAAATCTCGCAAACACAGGTAAAAAGGAGTATGAAAAGGTAAAAAATTTTACCGATGCTGCAAGCGAGCTGGCAAAAAACTACGACGTAAACAAAACCGGCGTCAAGAATAGTTTGGATGAGCTGCAAAAAAGTATAATCCAAAAAGCCGAGGTCATACTGGCAAACGAAAATTTCGCCCCGAAAGAGGAAGTAAAAGAAAGTATAAGCAATGCGTTTAACAAACTAAAAAGCAACATAGAAAAAACATCCAAGCAAACATACGGTTATGCCGTAAAAGAGATAGCAAAGGCCTTGATTAGCATCATAGACTTCACGGAGCTTAAAAAAATATATAAGCCCGTAACCATTATATCCTCTGCGGGAGATATTTATGAAACCGGCTCTAAAATATACGAATATAGTAAAAAAAAGGGCTTTTACGCATTTGCCGGACCGGTTGCAAATTTGCTTGCCAGCGAGTTTGGTTTTATCTTTGGACTTCTAAATTCAGACTCCCTTAGCAATATTTTAGTATTTAAGTCCAAGGACGGTAGCGGCGGAGGATTTATAGATTTTTCGGGATTTGAGGTTTCGGGGTTAAACGTTCAAACTAACGTAGACGAATGTTTAGGCATTTGCGGAGATTTCATATTTAACGAAAATAAAAAAGATGGGGAGATGGATTTTAGAAACAATCCTCTTAAACCAAATTACTTACCTGGCAGCGTATATCAACTAAAAAATATTATGGAGTTAAGTAGTACGGACTTTTTTGATATCAGAGCAAAGATCCGTAAAGCTCAAAACGGAAACGTAAGTATTTATAAAAATACCGGAAAGAAAGATAAAGATAGCTATAGCTTGTATGAAGCCGTAGAAAGTAGCATAGTATCAAACGGCGCGTACTTCGTATATATACAACATCCGTTTTTTAACTCTTTAAAATTCGCAAATCTCATCCGAGATAAATCCTCTACCGATAAAGACCGGGATACAAACAGCCTGCGATACGGAAAACTGGCTAAAAACTATCTCGTGCTGTCAAGAGCCTCGCAAAAAACCAACGCCAAGCTAAGCGAGTATATAGTAGAAACGGCGCTTAGCTATAAAATAAACGATGAAAACAACAGAAGCGATAAAGACCCAAAGCTAATAAAGCCAGGCGAGATAAACCAAGTAAAAGACTACAGCAAATACTCCATAAGCGTAAACGCAAAAGAAGAAGAGGACTTGTATCTGCTAAATTTAAGCCCGTTCGTGCGTATATCAAGGGATATCTTAGAAGAATTTGAAGACGATATCAAAAATGCTAAAGAGGCCTTTATGAATATGGTCACAACAAAAGAAGACGAGCAGCAAGATGCTATAAGCCATTACCTTGCTATGAAAGCTACCGCCGATGAATCAAACCTAAAATTGCAACATATAGATTCATTTTTCAGATCTCCGGACGATATGGAAGATATAAAAGAAAAAGAAGAGGAATTTTTAAAAACAAGTATAAAAGAATTTGCGGATTATTTTCAAACCATCAATAAAAAATACGAAGTCGAAGTGTTTTACACGGAAAGCAATTCACAAAACCTTGGCAAGTGCGGAAGCAAAAAAGAAGTACAAAAACTCATATCAGGAGCACAGCGCGGCGGCATAAGAGGAGAATACAGGATAACCGAGTATCCGTATTCCGCCATAGAAATATTTCTTTTAGCTACGACTTTTTACGTCATTAGACAAAAATTCGACCAATCTTTGATCGAATTTAACTCCCCGGGAGGCTTTTTTAGTAGTAACGACGGCGAATACATAACCGTATATGAAGAGCGGTTCAAGCTTTTAAACGAGGATGCGTTTTTACAAACTAGCGAAGGCAAAAAGAAAATTTACTTCTTTAAGCAGACTATGCAAAGAGCCCAAGCAAAAGACGCCGTATGCATAGAAGAGATAGCAGACGGCTTTGAAAACGGTTTCGTAGAAAACGGTATGCAGATATTTGAAGATAGCTTTTACGAGTTTTTTAAAGATTTCGAGAAAGAGTACGGCTCAAATTTCGACGACAAAGTAGCTCAAGACGAGAGGTGGGCGTATGAAGGTCTAAAAAAAGCCCACGATAATGCTATGAGGCCGTTTAAGTCCGTACCTATGGATGAAAATTATAAATTTTACATAGATATGTCGCTATCTACTATAGTAGACGAGGTTTTAGAAGAGCTTTTTCCTTTTTACGGATTTTTTGGAAGCAAAGGTTATGCAAAAATAGCCAAGAGCATGGCTAATTATATTTTTTCAAAAAGCAGTATCAAAGAAATCTTTATGGAAAATATCGGCGAGCTTAGGATATTTGCATCTTTAGGGAGTGAAAAAAGAATCAAGAGGCTATCTAAAAAGCTAAAAATTAAAGCCTTCGCAGCCATAGTCGAGATAAAAAAGAATATTTTTGCTTACTTTGAAGTTACGGATAATCTTAACCCAAAAGACGCTTCTATACACCTAAAAAAACTAAAAAATATACTAAAAGACTTTAAAGCGCCCATCTATAGAAGCTTAATGCTAAAAGCTACGGGTAAATTCTTTACCAACTCGGCTAAAACCACGCTAAAAACCATAGTAACCGGTAGCGGGTTAAATTTCATCTTAGATAGCCTCTACATCTCCGAATACGAAAAGCATAAACGTCAATACGAAGATATCTTACACAAATACTATACCCACAAACATGACGAGCCTTACGCCGTAAAAGATATATCCCTAGCTCCTATGAGCAAAGGTACTAAAGAGTATATCTACTATCCTATGCAAATACACTCCTCTTTTATGAACGTAGATCTAAAAAGAACGATAATAGGAGGAAGACTATCTAGCGGAGGACTGGACTATCATAAATTCTTTTACTACGATATAAACGACATCTATACTAAAACAAACTCTAGCCTATCTAAAAATATGCCTTTAAACAAACTAATAGCCTATCTTTGCCTAGACGAACTAAGAACTACGTATAAAGACGATCAAAGCTTCTTTAACCATCTAAAAAACCATGATATGCCATTTGAGCCAAAAGAGCTTATGGTAGCGGACTCAAAAAGACCTTTGGATATATCTGCTAGTAGCTTTATGGACTATACGCAAAGAAGAGAAATTTACGAGATGTATAAAGAGGCTCAAACCAGAGGTAAAAGTATGGCTAATATGGAGTCTGCTATAGACAGCTACAACGAAGCTATGGAAATACTCCAAGACTTTAAAGAAGGAAACTTTAATACGGATACTACCAGTAGCGAGCCCAAGGTAGACAATAAAGCAAGAAGACTACTGCAAGCCCTAGACGTAATAGGCAAGAATAATATCAAAGGGATATATGTGGGGTGTAAGTCAAGAAACGGTATAGATGAGCAAGAGATTCCTCCTCGTCTAGTTGGTCGCCTAGCCACTACCATAATAATGGAAGACGGACTATTTATAGGATAAGAGATGAAAAAGATATCTATACCATTAATAACTTTAGCTTTATTGGCGGCTTATAATATTTATTAAGGAAATACGATGAATAACGCAAATAGCAAGACTTATACAGTTATAGCGCCAAACGGCAAAGAGGTTATATTTGATAAAAATACGAATTTAATAGTGCCAAAGCCAAATAACGATATTGATGTAAAAAATAGAATAGCTAACGATCAGGCTTCCAAACTAGTCCTCGACTCCCGCCAAATCCTAAACTCCTCCCCCTATAAAGACTATAAACCAAGCTACTTTAATCCAAACCATAACGAATACGGACAAACCGAGTATCTATCATTTGAGCCTTGGTATAAGCTAAGCTTTAAACCTAATTCTAAAGAAATTTCTCCTTGGACTAAAAAAGAAAAAGCATACTATGAAAGCTTAAAAGATAAAAGAGATAGATATATCTATCTGGTAAAAAGAAGTAATCTAAAATGCTCTATGCTTGAAATACCCGATGACGCTATAGGAAGAGTAGATGAAAAAGGAAGACTAACTAAACCCGAATACAAAGATATTTACGATACGGTGGAGAGAAACGTTAATACCCTTAAATCGGATTTATTCATAGGGGAGTGGGGTATATGTTCCGGAATACTAGGTAATCCCCTGGCATTTGGGAACGGAAGTTTAGGAGGATTTAAAGCAAGAGAATTCCAGGCTTTGTTTTTGGCCGCTCAGTTAGGAGAAGTAAAAGCCTTAAGGGCATTATCTGATTGTTTTAAATACTATACATATGCGGTAGGACTAAACAAAAACCTATCCCGTTCATTAGAATTCCAAGCCCTATATAAAAACCCTCCTTTAGACGAGTACGGTATGATACCTTATCTAGACGAGATAGTAGGGAGCGATTTTATTATGGATTTTAATAGGGGAGGGGTAGCGGCAATGGCTGACGGCGCTCTACATAGACACTTAATCAAGAAAATTGAAGAGGGCAAGCTTTTAGACCCTAGAGATATGGACGCAAACGAAACGACCAGGGAAGAGTTTGTAAATTATTCTAATAAGGCGCTAGAAGACTATAAGGAAAAATTTGATCTTGTCGGATATCCAAATACGTGGGATCAAAAAACTATTGCCTTATACATCGACTCCACCCTATTAGAATCTAAAATAATGTCCCTAACTCCTCCCGAAGGTTATCCTAACGCACCTTACTATAATACCCCAGAAGAACTAAAAAGAATGTATGAATCGGGTAAACTGGATAAAAGACTAAATCCTTTAACTCCTACTATGTATAAACCTAGCTTTCCAAAAGATCTAAAAGATAAGATAGAAGAGTATGCTAAAGAGCATAATATTAAGGATTAGGTAAATTTGCCAGTAGCTTTATGGACTATACGCAAAGTTCGGTCGGAACCTATATAATAATGGAAGATGGACTATTTATAGGATAAGAGATGAAAAAGATACTTATACTATCAGCGGTATTAATTACTGCAGCGATTACGATATATTATGTGAATAATGAAACATATATGGTTATAGCGCCAAACGGAGATGAAGTCTTATTCGACAAAGAAACAAACCTAATAGTGTCAAAAGGCGGTAGAGGCGATAGCGCATATTTAAAAGAAAAATCTAAAATGCTCCTCGACTCCCGCCAAATCCTAAACTCCTCCCCCTATAAAGACTACAAACCAAGCTACTTTAATCCAAACCCTAACGAATACGGACAAACCGAGTATCTATCATTTGAGCCTTGGTATAAGCTAAGCTTTAAACCTAATTCTAAAGAAATTTCTCCTTGGACTAAAAAAGAAAAAGCATACTATGAAAGCTTAAAAGATAAAAGAGATAGATATATCTATCTGGTAAAAAGAAGTAATCTAAAATGCTCTATGCTTGAAATACCCGATGACGCTATAGGAAGAGTAGATGAAAAAGGAAGACTAACTAAACCCGAATACAAAGATATTTACGATACGGTGGAGAGAAACGTTAATACCCTTAAATCGGATTTATTCATAGGGGAGTGGGGTATATGTTCCGGAATACTAGGTAATCCCCTGGCATTTGGGAACGGAAGTTTAGGAGGATTTAAAGCAAGAGAATTCCAGGCTTTGTTTTTGGCCGCTCAGTTAGGAGAAGTAAAAGCCTTAAGGGCATTATCTGATTGTTTTAAATACTATACATATGCGGTAGGACTAAACAAAAACCTATCCCGTTCATTAGAATTCCAAGCCCTATATAAAAACCCTCCTTTAGACGAGTACGGTATGATACCTTATCTAGACGAGATAGTAGGGAGCGATTTTATTATGGATTTTAATAGGGGAGGGGTAGCGGCAATGGCTGACGGCGCTCTACATAGACACTTAATCAAGAAAATTGAAGAGGGCAAGCTTTTAGACCCTAGAGATATGGACGCAAACGAAACGACCAGGGAAGAGTTTGTAAATTATTCTAATAAGGCGCTAGAAGACTATAAGGAAAAATTTGATCTTGTCGGATATCCAAATACGTGGGATCAAAAAACTATTGCCTTATACATCGACTCCACCCTATTAGAATCTAAAATAATGTCCCTAACTCCTCCCGAAGGTTATCCTAACGCACCTTACTATAATACCCCAGAAGAACTAAAAAGAATGTATGAATCGGGTAAACTGGATAAAAGACTAAATCCTTTAACTCCTACTATGTATAAACCTAGCTTTCCAAAAGATCTAAAAGATAAGATAGAAGAGTATGCTAAAGAGCATAATATTAAGGATTAGGTAGATTGGGATAATTTAAGCAAGCCTGTTAAACGAGCTTGCTTAAATTTATATAGTATTATTTTTTTGAGATATAGCTTTCTAGAGCCTTTAGTACTAAATATTCAAAGGCCTCTTTTTTCTCCTGAGTACTTTTAGTAACGGCTCCTGATAGGTACTTAAAAAACGAATTGTTTTCGACTATATCATACATATGGGAGTATAACTCCTTGCATACTAGCTGCAATAAGACGGAGTTGATTAGCTTTGTAGAATCAGTTAGGCGTATGGTGGAGAGTATGGCTTCCAGATCGGCTACGCTTAGAGTGGCGGAATTTGACTCTATCGTGTTTGGCGCGATTTCGTTTCTAAGTTGACCCAGTAGTTTTTGCGTTAGATCGTTTAATGTTTGCGAAGATATCATGTTTTGCGTAAAAGGTTTTGGAGCATATGCGGGATTTGGCTCGGTCGCCTTTGCAGGAGAGTCGTTTTTGATATAAAATTCGTCATCTTCTTTCGGAAATATATTGATATCGGGTTGCTCTTTAAAATCAACAATTAAAAGCTTACCTATAGTCTCAAGGCGCACATCGTCAAGCTTGTAGAAACTAGGGGTATTTTCTATTAGTTTTTGCGTTTTAGCAGCATATTCTTCTAGTTTTGAGGGATTTATAAACATGAGTTTTAAGCTCCCTACCCTAAACACGTCCCCCTCATTAACAACCGTTTCGTAGTCGCTTGCGATCTTGGAAAAAGAATCGGCGTAAAATATATCGCAGTTTTCATATGAAGATATCGTGAAAAAACCCTCCTCATAACCTATGCGCGCATGCCTGGCGAGTATGGCTCCATCTGAATCTTGACATCTAAAGGTTACGCCGCTATCGCTTCCTATATCGCCGCCGTTTTCATCAAAGATATAAAATTTAGACGAGTAGTTTGCGGCATTTTCTAAATTCTGTATAGTAACGGCTATTTGCTCCATAATCTTCCTTAATTTAAAATATTTTTAGGCAACTTAAATGAAGATATATTTCTTAAAAGTTCCATCAGTTCGGCATTATTAGGCGTTACGTCAAATCCGAAGTAGTATTTTTCTTGCGGATTAAGATAAAGAGAATATTTACCCTGCTCAGAGTTATAGCTTGAATTTCGCAAAAGCCTATGCCATGCCCACTCTCCGCTAAACGTTTTTTGCTCGATTTTATTACCGTTTTGAAATTTGGCCGCAAATTTGATCTGCGAGGAGGTATCAAAATCTTTAGGCGTTATGTGAAGACTTGAAGGCAACGTATGATCGTAGGTTATGCTTTTATCATTTACCGACGAAACGTTGATGTTGCTAAAATCCGCCGACAAATCAACGGCTTTAATATAGAAGTTGATTTTAATCTCGTCGTTTAGATCAAGCATGGTGTTTGCGATATTGTCTATCACGGATATGTTTTCCAAGAAACTCTTGCTAAATTTAAAATCTTTCGCATACGCCGATTTTACTCTGTAGCCGTTTGTCCCTTTGGTTAAAATTTTCTTTAAAAATCTATCGTAAAACTGATTCCAAGCCCCGTTTTTCCCGAAAAAAGCTTTAAATGATTGTATACTAACGGACTGTGCCGCCGTCTCGTCAAATGGGTAAAACGGCATTATTTCGTTTGCGTAAAGGCTGTAAATTTCATCCTGCCATGCCGTATTTAATAAAGTAGAGGCTCCGGACTCCACCTGCTTCCAAGACAGCTTAGATACTTGCTGATAGTAGTTCATAAGCTCTTTAGGGAGCATTTTTGAGTCGTTATTTAAAACTATAAACGGGTCGTTTTCATTTTTGACGCCGCCTATTACGTAAGTTATTTTGTCGTTTTCGCTTTGTAACATCTCATAGTTAAAGTCAAGGATTTTTTTATGGATTTTAGATACATCGTCGCTTATGGTATTTAGTATGCCGTTTTCTTTCGAGCTATCGTTTAGCGTATGGTACGGACTAAAATCAGAGCTAAAATTTGAAAATAATTTTCTAATCTCGGTAGAAGGATAGCCAAGACTGTATATGTATTTTAAGAAAGTTTCGTCGGTCAGAATAGTATTTGCATTTAGCGTATCTACAAGCGAATTTACCGGATTTTTAACTTTCGATAATATCTCTAGTTCATCTAAAGTCTCTTTTCTGGAGTTAAATTTTTTAGGCGTTATGCCGCTTATCACGGTCATCCATCTGGAGCGGTATTTTTGTAAATACAGCCTAGCTATGCCTAAGCGCAGAGCCGATTTATCTTCGTTTGCATCAAGTCCGCTTGCTTGTTTGTTTTGAAATAGCCATTTTTCGATATTCGCCGAGTCGTCTATGTAGGAGCTTAGATTTGATAAGAACTGCCTCATGCCCTCTTTGGTATAAATTTTATTAAACGGCTCAAAGGCGTTGCTATTTTCTATAACGCCGTTAATTCCGGAAATTTCTTTTTTTATATCGTAAAATTCTTTTTCATTTTTATAAGATATAAATTCCAAAAGAGAATATAGCCTTTCCAATCTTTCTACTTTTGCAAGTTTGTCGTCGGCTGCTTTGATGGATTTTAAATTTTGAGGTATATCTTTTAAATCGGTATTTAATACGCTATCGACGTGCGATAAAAAATCCTCTTGATTTACGTTGTATTTTTCAAATTTAGCCCAATTTGTCTTGATCCAAATTTTAAACAAATTAGCATTTATAAAATCTTTATCGAACAACGATTGGTACATATAAAAGGCTTTTATGAGATTGTCGGGGTTTGTTTCGGTTTCTAACATATTTTCCATCTCGACAAGAATGGTATTTTTAAGAAAATCTATCGTTAGCTCCGTATACAAGTCTTTGGCGGACTTAAAACCTTTGTAGGATATATCCAAAAGCGGATATTCAAATTTAGTATCCCCCGAAAATAGTCTAGGGTATATTTTTAAGATATCTTTTAGATTGCGTAATAATTCTATCTTTTGAGTCGGGGTATAGTCTTTGTATCTTTGGCCGTCAAGTAGTGTGGATACCGAAAGCATAGCATTCTGCGCCTCTAGCTCTTTTGCCGATTTTAGCTTTAAAAAATGGCTACACGCAAAGTAAGCGGCGGTACAAATGAAAACTATTAATGCGTAATTTAAAATTTTTGCTCTTAGGCTTGTATTTAAATTAGGGTTTACCAGGTGACCTTTAAAAACAATATCTTTTAGTAGTGATTTAACAAAATAGCTTTGCTTGCTATAGTTATTAAAGGCTCTAACTAACGGCTTTTTCACACCGTATCTATCGCACACCGTATTTACTAGATAGTTTATAGGCACGTTTTCTTGAAATGCGCTAACAAAGTAAACGCCTTTGATCGGCGAACTATTTTTTAATGAATTTTCGTCTTTTAATTTTAAGGTAAAGTCGCTTACGAGCGCAAACAGATTGTCTAGTTGTTTTAAGAATAAATAAGAGCGTTTTTTGTCCTCGAGGGAGTGGGAAAGCGAGTTTTTACTCATTATGTTGTAAAGTAGCGAATGGCTTAGCTCTTTAAAATCATTATCTAGCTCGTCTTTATTAAAGCTATTTGGCAAGCTGAGTCCAAAAGCTTTATTTGCGACATCGTCTTTAAAAAGCTTAAAATAATCACCCATGCCCTCGACTAGGTCGAGTTTGCTAAATACCACATAAATAGGAAATTTTATTTTCAAGCTATTTTCGCAGTCGTTTACTCTTTTTACCAGGTATCTTATTAGATCATTTGAGTACTCTTTGGAATTTTCTAAAAACTGTTGAGTATCTACTATTAAAATAGCGCCGCCTAACTTAGAGTGAAAAATATTTTTATTTAAGAAATTTAAAAACTCTTTCCATATGTTCTTTTTTATGAGAAAGTCTTTGTTTTTTTCTACGTCATCCTCGGGAAGCTCGTCCGTTGAAGAGGGATTAAATAAAGCCTCTTGCGAAAAATGAATACCTTGTGTATCTATAAGGGCTCCGCTCTTTGATATGTAAAGATTAAAATTAGTCGTGCTTTGATGTATTTTTTTGTATGTATCAAGGCTATCTCCAAGCGGGTATTCTATATTAGAATAATTAATGAAAGCGCTTTTGCCGGCTCTTTCATTTCCTATTATCATAACAAGCGGTATTTTTTTAAATTTTATATCGTTTTTCCAAGTATTTTTTGCTTCTTTTACGGATATAAAAAAATTTCTTTTAGCTTTATTTACGGACTCGTTTGATTCCTTTTTTATCTCTTTTATTTGCTGCCTTTTATCGTCTTTTATAGAAGAGAAAAATTTTATCGTTGCGCGCAAAGCAAAAATAACGAATGCAATTAGCCAAAAAATGCAAAGGGCTATTACCCTAGATGACGTGTTTGCAAAAATATAAACATCGCTAAAAGCAATATCGGGGCTATACCGCCAAAACAGAACGCTAATCGCAATAAGCGATATAAAAATAGAGACGCCTTTTATTTTAAAAATACTAAGAATTCTAGATATGAACGAGAGAGACAACTTTACCACCGATCCGAGATTTGATTAAATAATTATTTGATTATATCACAACTTCTTAAAAATTAAAACGAATGCTTAATTTGGATTTATGAAATATCAGGAGTATAGCCTAAAAAACATCAAATAAGAGCCTTTTTTATCTTTTCCTATTATGGAGCCGTAGCCTAATTTGCTATGAGAGTCGTCCCCTAGCTTAAGATTCATTTTTGGGGAATATTTTATGTTTATGTATAAATCCACGGCAAATTCGTTATTTGTAAGAAAAATCACGCTTTGTTTTAACTTGTCGTATTTTTGCCCCTTTGGAAAGTATTTAATGGCTTCGTCGTAATTTATGCCATTTATATAAATAGCCATTTTACTTTGATAGTCCAGCGCTTTCTTGCCCAGTATAAAATTTTTACTTAAGCGGTTGTTTAGTTTACCTAGACGGCTTCGTTGCTTTGGCTCTATAACTACCTGATGCGGGATATTTTCCAATATAAAAAGTTTATTTTTAAGATTAAAGTTATATTCTAATACCCTTTGTATTTGTAGTTTCGGTCTCCTTAAGCTTAGTAGTAGCGGCGCAAACGGTAGATAAGACCTGGCCACCTCTTTGTCGTCTATGCCTAAAATATTAAATAATATAGTTGAAATTCTATCGCTAAAATCTTTCTTAAAAGATTTGGGATAATTTTGCATGGATACGCTCTCAAAAAATATCCATAGCAAATAATTATTAAAAAAGTCAAAAAATAATTTCCAGTTTTCATTATCGCTTCTTGAAAATTTATCTAGCATATAGCTTGGTAGCTGTGAAGAGCTGCCATATAGCCCCATAAAATTTACCATTATTTCTAGAAAATTTTTCTCTTCTTCATTGTTTGGCCTAACATATTCTATTTCTTTATTGGGATGACCTAGTTTTGAGCTATTTCTTAAAACGATATCGTTTTTGTCGTAGTCGTTTAAGGCTTTTTTGATAAGTCTATAAAAAGAAGTTTGTCCGGTTAATTTCACAGTAGCGCTTTATTGCCGCTATGAAGCGGATAGTCTATCGTTATTTTACTTTGGGTACATTTTACTTTTAGCTCGCAGAATGAATTTATAGAGGCAAAGCTAGCCAGAAATTTAGATAAAACCAGCCCCGCGATATAAACTTCGCCTATGCTATAAAATTTACTTTCATCCATATAAAATATACACAATGTGCCTTTTTTCGTCATACGCCCGTCTATTCTATAAATGGATTTGGTCTTTATATCTTGTAGCGAGCTTGCCAGAATTTTAGATACTAAACTATCGCCGAATGAAAAGGCGTCCAATACGGCTAAGAATGATTTTTTTTCGAGTATGGTTTGATAACTAAAAGATAATATGGATACGAGTCGCCAAAGTAAATTTCCGTCTATCGCAACCTTTTGCATAGATGTGGGGACTGTAATATTTCTTGTATTAATTTCAGGGCGAGTAGGGAATTCGTTTATTTCCGATATCTTAAGCTTTGAGGGTAAATTTCCATTGCAGCATAGCGTTTCTACCGTTACCGTTTGATCTTTTTGAGAACTTGAAAAAAATGAAATCTCTTTGTATGGATTTAAATTACCGTCCAACTTATCGCCTAAAGAGTAAAAATCGTCTATATTTTCGCCGTTAAAAAAATTAAATCGTTCAAAACTTTTGTAGTTTTTTAGCACCCTTCTACCAGTATCGCTACTATGCGCAACTACTTTGGTTACTTGAACTATATCATAAGCATCAATCTTTGCCCTATCTAAAAAAATCCTATAACCGTTTTTATTGTTGTTATTTAATATAGGCTCTGCGCTCATATCGAATAAATTTATAGCCGGGGTAGAAGATAAGGAAAAGTGCTCAACTCTTGGAAAATAGCCGTTTGGAAGGCTTCTATCAAATACAAATTCGATAGTAAAATTTCTAGAGCCGGAAGATTTTAGTATGTCCAAATTTTTTATTGATATAAAATTAAATTTATACGGCATAAAAAATAGTTCCTGCAAAAGAGCAAATGCCTCAAAACCGAAATCTTCATAATCAAGAAGTTTATCGTCAAGCCCTAATACTTCGAGCGATGAAGCCGGAAGATTAAATGTTTCTCCGCTATCGGAACAAAATACGATAATTTTTTTTAGGTATGTTTTCATCCACATAACTAGCGTAGAAGACATATATACGTCATTGCCTAGATATAAATTAATGCGGTTTAAATCAATATCCGATAAACTTATTTCATCTTTCGTGATACTTAATTCCAGTTTTAAAACATAATCGCTTTTGTTATTGTCTAGATACGTTTTATTTATCTTTAAAGGATACAAAAATACGTCATATGCTGTTTTAAATTTGCATTTTACGTCATTAATCGGTCTGGAAACTACGACCGAGCCTTTGGGTATGACTGCGCTATTTTTTTTGCTATCGCTTTTTAAAGAAAATTCTTGAATACATACCGAAGGTATCGGGTTGGTGTAGTTTGGCGATACGATATTTACGAGCGACTCAGCGATAAGCGGTATATTTTCATCTAGTTCTTGATGGATTTTAGATGTAAGTATGGCTAAGTTTTCTATTATTCTTTCGACATCGGGATCTTTGCTGTCCGTATTTAAAAACGGTGCTACTTTTGGAAATTTTTCTATAAAAAGCTCTCTCATTTCACGAAGATAGGCCATTTCTTTATGAAAATACAATATGTTGTTTTCGTTTTTTTTCATCACAAAACCTCGCAATACCTATTGTTGCGAAAAGTTACTTTTATGGCAAATTCCTTAAAGGCGTCATTTTGCCTAGTATATCTTATATTAAAAGTTAATTGCCACGGCTTTAATGAATCATCGTAATTTATGGCGACTATATTAATTCTATTTTCATATTTTTGAATGAGGTTGTATATTTCTTTTCCCATTAGCTGGCAGAGTTCGTGCGAATCAATGTTTAAAAAAGACATATCCGGCAGGCTTGAGCCTTGTATGGTTATACAGTCGTCAAATTTGGAATTTAATAGTATGCTTATATTTTCTTTTATATCGTTTAAAATATCTTGGCGATAGGGATTGTCTACGTTTTCTTCATTTAATGTATGTAAAACCCTATCGCTTAATGACATAGTCCGCCCAAATTTATTCTTTATCTAGTTTTCCGACCAGCGATAGCTCAAAATTAGCACCCATAAATTTAAAGTGCGGTCTAGCTAGTAGCTCTATTTTATACCAGCCAGGCTCGCCAGGAATATCGTTTACGTTTATTTTAGCGCTTCTAAACGGTCTTCTACTCCTTACGTCTGCAGGCGGATTTTCTTGATCGGAAATGTACTGTCTTAGCCACTCGTTTAAACCGCGCTCTACATCTGCTCTTTCCTTCCATGTACCTATTTCCTCTCGCTGTAAAACTTTGAGATAGTGAGCTAAGCGGGATATTAAAAATATATAAGGTAGCTGCGTGCCTAACCTAAAATTTGTTTCAGCTTGTTTTCCTTCCGGAGTATTTGGGAAAATTTTAGGTTTTAGAGCCGAATTTGCAGAAAAAAATGCGGCGTTATTGCTGTCTCTACGTAAAGTAAGAGTAATAAATCCGTTTTCGGAAAGTTCATACTCCCTTCTATCTGTTATCAAGACTTCGGTTGGTATTTTTGCTTGCACGCTACCGTAGTTTTCATAAAGATAGGTAGGTAGATCCTTGACTGCTCCGCCGCCTTTTGGACCTATTATATTTCCACACCATCTAAAATCAGCAAAACTCTCCGTAAGTCTTGTGGCAAACGTATATGCCGAATTGCCCCAAAGCAAGTGATCGTGGGAGCCTTCTACGTTTTCTCTATAGTTAAAGCTTTTTATAGGATTATCCTCCGGCAAATAAGGCGAACGAGTTAAAAACCTGGTTGCTAGCAAGCCCACGTATTTTGCATCCTCGTTTTCTCTAAAAGTTCTCCATCTGGTGTATTGAGGACCCTCAAGCATACTTTTCATATCTTTTATATTTTCTAGCTCGGCATAGTTTTCTAGGCCGAAGAATTTTGAGGATAAGGATGTTAGAAACGGAGAGTGGCTCATAGCGGCGATGGATGACATTTTATTTAAAAACGTCATATCGGTATTGGTTTTGTCAAGCTCGTAATCGCCTATAATCGCCCCTATCGGCTCTCCGCCGAACTGGCCGTATTCATGGGAGTAAACCTGCTTATACATTACGCTTTGCGTGATATCCAAATTTGAATCAAAATCCTCAAGAGCTTCTTCTTTGGTTATATCGGAGAGGACGATTTTGATATTTTCGTTAAAATTTGTTCTCTCTACTAAGAATCGGATACCCCTCCATGTCGACTCAAGTTTTTGGAAATCTTTATTGTGAAGCACTTCGTCCATTTGCTTTGACAAAAGATCGTCTATGTGGGATATCATTTCATCAAGGGCAAGTTTATTTATCTTCTCTTCCGGGTTTTGGGACGTTACTATATTTGAGATAAATTCCGCTACGCCTTTTTTTACTATACTGTAGCTTTCGTCGTCTTTGGAGTACTTGCTTTTTTCCATAATACTTTCGATAATAGGCGTTTTAACTTTTACTTCTTGCATTTTTACTTCCTTATTTTACGTCTTTGGAGTCTTTTATTTCCAAAAGAAGCTCTTGTTTTGTTTTCTTGTCTTTTAATGCATCTAAAACCGCTTTTCTGAAATCTGGAATATTTCCCATCGGACCTTTTAGCGACACCAGCGCTTTTCTTAACTCCAGGAGTTGATTTATTTCAGGAATTTGTTTTGCTATGTTATCCGGAGAGAAGTCTTTCATATTTGATATTTTAAGCTCTACGTTGATCTCATCTGAGCCCAAGCCCAACTTGTTCTCTACGGCAAAATTTGTTTTTATATCCATTTTTTGCATTACTTGGTCGAAATTGATTTTATTTATGGACACTACCTCTCGCTCTTCAAGCGGAGTGTCGTTATGGCCGGTCAGGTTTGCCATAACCATAAGCTTAAGCGGCAGCTCTACATCGGCCTCTTGGTTATTCGTTTTGGTTTTATACGTTATATTTATACGCTCCTTAGGTGCGACGGAATTCTCGGCCATATTGTGTCCTTCGTTTGAATTTAAAATTAGTCTCTAAATTATATTTAAAAAAATATTAAATACTATTTAAGTATTTTTATCGGTTTATAGTCTTAAAATGATTTAGCTTCTTCGTATATATCGCAAAGATACTCTTTTAGTTCGGTATTTTCTATAAAATTTACTATTTGAGCGTATATGGTTTTTGCGTTACTTTTCATGCCTTTGTCGGAAAAGGCGTTCGCCATTAAAAGCATAGAGTTTAAATTTTCTCTGGAGTTGTTGGTTGTATTTTTGGCGTTTATGTCTATTAAAATTTCATTGATATCTAAATCATTGATATTTTTGTCGGGAGCATTTTTTTGCTTAGTATTTTTTTGGCTCATGAAAAAATCAAAAGTTTCCTTAGAACACATATCTTCAGAGTTTTGAAATTTTAATTTTCGTATATCTATATGGTTGTTTAAAAATACGGCAGTTTGTTCTGATATGTAATTTTCTATGAAAAATAGATTATTTTTTCTTAAAAATTTACAAAATATCATTAAGCCCTCTATCCAAAAAGGATTTAGGACCAAATTTCTTATAAAAAGTATTAAATTTTCTAAATTCAGCGATTCTATATTTTTAATGTTTATAATTAAATTTTGATCAGGATATCTAACTGGCGAGATAAAATCGCTGTTTGTAGGCAAAGCCTTAATTCTGCCCCATAGTGCTTGCATAAAAATAGCATATGCATTGATGTTTTGTAAGTCGTCCTTAAGAAGCTCAAGCGATAGATTTACAAAAAAGTCTCTATATTCCCTATCATTGATGGCTTTAATATCCGTATGAGTTGCAAAATTCAAAGAAATCGTAGCGTGCGTATTACTTTGAGGCTGGTTGGCGATTTGCGTATGCAACGGTTGTACATTTTCAGATTCGGATTGCTTTGACGCGTAAGCCGAGATATCGATATTTACAAATTTATGATCTATAATTTTTTCTAGTTCGTTTAGCAAAAAGACTATGGAGTCTACAAAATTTTGAGGACAATTCAAATTTTGTTTATTCAATTCTTCTATAAAACCGTCCAATGAATTAATAAAAATTTTTCTTTTTATAGCTAGTAGTTTTTCCGTTTGGCCAAGCCTTTGCGGATCATCTTTAAGTGCTTCTAAAAAAAATTCTAAAACGTCTTTCAGAATTTCATAGTTTTTGGGGGAATTTATATTCGTAGCCGCTATGCACAAAAAGCTAAAAAATTTCGTATCGAGAGAGAATGATTGTAAAATTTGATAAGAACAGTCAAAAACCCTATCCCATTTTATGGTTTCGTGAGCCAGTGTTTTGTATTTAGACATCTCGTCTTGCAACTCATCCAAAAAAGCATCATTGGAAAAATCTTTATTCAACTCATAACATAACTGCATTTAAAACCCCTATATATTTAAAATCTGATAGCTGTTATTAGTGAAAATCATAAAATTATTTACCTTAATAGTATTTTAAATTTACTTTGATATACTTGTACAAATATACTACTCAAGGTTATTAATCGTGTTTAAAAAAGCGCTTTTAGCAACTATTTTTATGATATTTATGGTAGGTTGCGGCCAGATACAAGTCGGCATAAACAATATGCCTAACTCAAACTTAAATAATCGCGGCGATAATGTTCCAATAACCGTTATAGTTTATCAGTTAAGCGATATTAAGAAGTTTGAAGAGGCTACCGAGATGGATCTTATTGCAAAAGAAAACGAAGTACTAGGAAGAGATAAGATTGATTCCATTAAGCTTCAAATTCAACCAAATGCCAATGCATCTATCGTGAAAATAGACAAAGAAAATGTTCCTTATGTAGGCGTATTGGTACTTTATGCCGATCAAGGAAAAACTAAAATAAAGGAGTTCAAAAAGACTTCAGATATAAAAGAGGATTATTTAATATTTAGCATATCGGACAAGGATATAAAAGCTCTGGGCGCAAAATCCTTAGTAGTAAAAGAATAAACGAAAGCTTGTGTAGATATGGCTGAAAATTTAAAGGTCGTTTGGTATAACGGAATGAGCGTCGATAAGATCCACTTTGAGCAGCAAGAAAGGTATCTTGAGAGAAATATAAATTTAAAAACTATATCTTCTTTTTCCAACCTTTATGGTATTTTGGATATTCAAATTTCAAGCGAGCTACTAGAGCAAGGTAAAATAGGACTAAGAAGTATTTCTGCCATCGTTCAAGACGGATCCGTATTTAACGCCCCGGATGAGGATGAACTACCAGAACCCCTAGAAGTAGAGTTTGATTCATTATCCTCGTCTATAATAGTTTTGAAAATACCTATGAGCAATTTAATAGTCGACGTCAGCTTGCAAAATAGCATAACAAGCTCTAAATTTAAAGCAACCAGAGCCCTTATTAGCTCCAAAGTTCATGATGATGCTAGTGTCGATGTGCTAAATGATTTGAGCGACGAAGAAGAGTATCTACTGGGATCGGCCTTTGATCAGGATAAAGAAAGCATCGTTCTTGCTAGTCTTAAAACCAGTTTAGGCGTTTTGGGCAGCAAGACCCCGTATGAGCTAGAGATTCCGATTTGTAAAATACAAAATATTAGCTCAAGTAAACAAATAAAGTTAGACGATAAATTTATTCCGACCTGCCTTGATATAAGCAAACATCCGTTTATAAGGCAATTTATCGATGAGATGATATATTCGACAAGACAACATAAGCAGACTTTTTTAGGCATATTTAAGGGTATAGATCAGTCAAAAAATACTCTTGATTTTACAACTTATTTGACCTTAAATATGCTAAAAAAATGGAGTCTTAACTTTGCATCTATGGCAAATAGGCAAAAAATTCATCCTGAATTTTTATATGAGAAGCTAGTTGATTTTCAGGCTGATTTGACCGCCTTGAGCAACGACGATAGTTTTAGCGATTTTATAGCCTATAAACATGACGATCTAAGTACTACTTTTTCTCTACTTATTAACAACATAAGGCTATTGTTTTCCAAAATCATCTCCCCAAAATACGTTATGGCGCGCATTGTATCAAATGCTCACGGCTTTTTTGACTGTATGTTTGATAATGCTGGTATTATTGAAAAAGGCGAACTATTTTTGGCTGTTAGCTCTAATGTTAATAGCGACTATTTACTTAAGAATTTTAAAGAACAGTGTAAGATTCATACTCAATCTAGCATTAAAAATATAGTGGCATCCCAGCTTAACGGCCTTAATATCGAACAGGTTTCAATCATTCCAACCACTCTTCCAAGATTAAACGGGTATGTTTATTATAGACTAGACAAAAACGACAAGCTATTCAAGTCTTTTATAGGCGAGAATATTATCAGCATATATGTCACAAATAATATAACTAACCCGGATATAAAAATGTGGGCTATACTATAAAATTTTAAAGGCCGATAGGTGCAAGGTAAAGATAATTCATTTTCTATATTGTTTGAAAGTCGACTCCAAGGGCTTGGGACAAATCAGGCTCTAGATCATGTCTTACCGCTTTTGCTTCTAGCTAATAGAATGTCAAAGATACAAAATATTTCACAAGAGCAAATGGTTGGTTTAAAAGAGAAATTAACCAATGATATACTTAGCATAAGCTCAAAACTGGCTAGTCTTAGAATTTATGATGAAGACGATATTACTAGGCTTAGATACTGCGTCTGCGTCTTTATAGACGAAAGCCTTATGAAAAATGAACTCTTTATGAATAGTTTTTGGGCAAACAATACTCTTACTATTAGACTATTTAACGAAAATTTAGGTGGAAATAAATTTTTTGGTATAATGGAAAAATGGTTTGAAAACCCCGCAAAAAACAAAGATCTTTTGGAGGTCGTTTATGCTTGTTTAACTCTTGGGTATAGGGGCAAATACGACCTTGAGAATGATTGTAACGAAAAGATCGGATATCTTTGTGAAAGTATAGCATCGGCTATTGCCCCCTTGATAGGTAGCGATGAAGATACTTTATTTAAAAAAGCCTATACTCCTTCTAAACCCGACAATATACTGAACAATTTTAATTTTGGCGGAGCTAAAGCTCTTGCAATACTGATAGCTATAATAGCGGTCGCGCTTTCATTTATGTACTCAATCTATAGCCTAGATAAGGAAAACATAAAAAACAATACAAGTATTAACAATAAAATCGACGCTTTTATGAGAGATTCTAATACCAAAATATAGTTAGCTTTATTGTATTATAGAAATTTATATGACGTTTTTATATACATCAAGAGCCATAGTCAAAAATTAATTTAGTTCTATTAAACTTAAATTTTATGAAACATAGCTAAATTTAAAATGTAAATACAAATTTATATTTTATTTTTGAAGCCATATTATAAATTCTACGTATTCACCTCACTGCATCCGTTCCTTTTTGTATATTATCGCAACGCTCGTATATAATTCTTAGCCGGAATAGCCAAGAATGCCGAACGAGAAATGCCAAGCTCTTTTGCGGCGGCATCTATCTCTTGCATTATATTTTCTTTCATAGTAATAGTATAGCTTTTGGTTTTATGGCTAAGTAGCTTAGGCTCTATTATTTCTTTATTATCCGATAGCATTTGGGCCAATGCGTCTTTAAAAGCACTTTTTAAATCGCTTATAGCTTCGGCTTCGCTTTTCCCCCAACCTGCCATAAGGTTATTTTTAGTTAATCCGATATCGGCATACTGTGCGAAATAATCGCCGTCATCTAGCCTTTTAACGGTAATTGTATAAGGCAAATTTAGGTAATAATCTAAGTTTTTTCATTATACTTCCTTTATTTTTACTAAAACTTGCAGAATATAAACGTCTTTTATAGGTTTGTGATGCGGTACTATTATGCTGTCGCCCCCTCTTTTAAATTTATGGTGCGAACCCTTGATATGGTCTAGTTCATAACTATATTTTAAAAGTATGCGTTTTATATCGTCGAAACTAGTATTTTTAGGGTTATTTTCTAGTTTCTTGATAAGCTTATCTATACTAGATGCGCCATACTTCCTTTTATATTATAGGTATTGTTATGCATACTTTTTGCTTACATCACCCTTTTCATCTCTTTTTTCACCATATCCCCGGTAGCGTCGGCGTATATCATAGTAGTCTGTATCTTTTTGTGTCTAAGAGCCTTTTGGATAACGCCCAAATTCGTATTTTTCTCGACCATATTCATAGCAAACGAGTGCCTTAGTATATGACAACCTCTTTTATTTATTATACCGCATTTTCTGTATATGCGAGCTAGTAAAGAATACGCATTTTGTCTAGAGATAGGTTTATTTTCAAGACCGCTAGTAAAGATGTAGTTGTCGATATCGTTACGTTCTAGTAAATAAGTAAATTCAGATTCTATATAACTTTTTGCTATATAAGCCGTTTGATACTCTCCGCCTTTTGCTAGTATATTTATATCATAAAATTCTCCGTCGTCGCTCTCTTGAAAATCGCTAAATTTTAAATTTAACGCCTCGCTTATTCTAAGTCCGCTTTTTAACATTAGCTTTATTAGCAATGAATCCCTATAGTTCTTGTTGTATTTATATTCTGGCTTTTTAACGAGTCTATTTTCTACGTAATCTAAAATTTTATCCCTCTCGCTCTCTTTCATAAAATTTTCAAGCTTGCTCATCTTTTTCTTTGCAATCTTGTAGTTATCTAGTATTCTTTCTAAATCTATAAGTTTGTCATTATTTTTTGTAATATATTTAAAGAAAATCTTTATAATGGTTAGATAGCTAAGCTTAGTCGAGCTTGATATACTTTTACTTTTATTAAAAGCCTTTTTCTTTTGTTTTTTCTTATATAGTTCATCTAACCATATAAAGTAGTCGGTTATATGCTCTTGACTTAGATTATTAAATGTAATTATGTCATTATTCTCATAACAAAACTCTACAAAGCCATCAAGACAATTTTTATACGTATTAATCGTATTAATGCTCTTGTCTGCTATTTTATTATACGAAATGAAGTTATCGCGGTAGTTTGCCATCTCGTCTGCAAAGTCTAGTTTTTCGTCATTTTTCATAAATTCCTCTTTTTAATTTACATAATAGTCAATTATGTAAAATATATTTTACAATTTATCACAAAGCTAATTTTTTTAAAGCCTCTTATTTTTAAATACTATTATGTAAATATTTCTAAATATTATATCATAGTAGCTAAATTTGTCAAGTAGTTAGCATATTATATATAAATATTATTATTTGTTTTTAGAAAGTCGGCACTATTTACTTTATATGCTATCAAAATATATTATTGTCTTTTGTATTGATTTGTTTGCTATATTTAGCTATAATATTATAAATTTAGGTTTTAAACACTAAAAAAGGCAGTCTAATTATTAGAGATAGCTTCTATTATTTAGATTAGATAGTTTTTGTATATAACCTATAAGTTAATAGCAGTATTGGGCAAGAATAGGTATAAAAATGTTTTGAGAACATAATAACCATAATATAGATAACAAAAACAGCAATATTTAGTTGGATTAGTAAGAACCAGATTTTGGGATAAATTTAGAGGTCTAAGTCTAAAATTTCCCAGCAAAAAGTTCTAAGTTATGGGTTTAAATTTAAAGTATGAAAGGATAAAGAATGGCATTAAAAAAAGTTGAGATTTCAGACGAGCTTTTAAAGGAGTTAGGCGCGACCAAAAGCCCAAAAGAGCTTGGAGAAACGATGGAAAGTTATGTAAGTACTGGAATAGAGTGCATTAGATTTCCAAAGGATAACATAATGCTCTATAACGTGATTTTAGACTTGGCCGCAAGGCTAGGCAAAGAACAAGAAGCCAATGCTCTTGTAAAAGAGGCGTTAAAAGAGATAAATTTAAAGCTTATGAGTGAGCTATGATAGCTTCCTTTGCGGAAAATTTTGTGCTAGAATGATTTAAATTTTCAATAACAGACCTATAAACATAATGCCTAATATGCCTAGTCGTCTCTATACGATCGGTAATATCAAAAATGATATTATATCGCTTTAGAAAACGCCGCAGTTTTAGTGGCCTAAATATAGAGTTAAAAGAGGTTTTGGAATTAAAATTTGATTGTATTTTTACATTCTTTGTGGTATTAAGATCGTAAACATTAACTTAAATTTATAGTGCCAAGGATGCTTCCTCAACAATAATTGAGACGTCCCTAACACAGATATTGGACCAAATATATTATTTTAGGCTCAATTAAACTTAAGCGGATTTTTAGCTGCGATTTCGTCTTGCT
>CAUPYN010000002.1:0-30107 GCA_963515575.1 uncultured Campylobacter sp. | reverse complement strand
CACGCCGTGGGGCACCAGATCCTAAGTCTGGCGTGTCTGCCAATTTCACCACATCCGCACAACAATAATTAAGTGGTACGCCCATCAGGATTCGAACCTGAGGCCTACGGCTTAGAAGGCCGTTGCTCTATCCAGCTGAGCTATGAGCGCATAAAGTCTTTCAAGTGGCGCGCCCGATAGGAGTCGAACCCATAACCTACAGATCCGAAGTCTGTCGCTCTATCCAATTGAGCTACGAGCGCCCAAGTGGGGTGAGTGATGGGAATCGAACCCACGACCCTCAGGACCACAATCTGATGCTCTAACCGACTGAGCTACACTCACCATCTAACAAATGGTCGGGGTGAAAGGATTCGAACCTTCGGCCCTCTGGTCCCAAACCAGATGCGCTAACCAGCCTGCGCTACACCCCGAGGCATTGCGAGTTTAGCCTACTTATTGAAAAGGCGCATTGTAGCCAAAAAAATGCGCTATGTCAAGAAAAATAAGCTTAAATTTGAAAATTTACGAAAATTTTCGCTTCAAGCCGCGCAAACTCGGGCAAGAACAAATTTTGTATAAAAGAAAAAAGTTAGCCCGATCAGCCAAACGTTAAAAAACATCGCTTTAAAAATATCTTGCAACTCGCCGCCAAAAATATCCGCAACAAGCGAATAAAGCGCGATTTGCAAAACTATCTGACGGGTAAAATTTAAAACAAAAACCGCCGCGGGCCTTTTTACGCCTTGAAGCGTCGAGCCTGAGAGATTTATGAGCGCATAGCCCATAAAAGCCAGCGAATTTACCGCAAAATAGCCCCTCGCCGCGCTCACGACCTCAGGTGTTTTGTCAAAAAACGCAACCAAAATCCCACCGAGCCCCAGACAAAAAGACGCCGCAAAAAGGCAATAAACCGCTAAAAATTTGACCGCATAGGAGTAACAGCCGCGTACTCTGGCGTATTCGCGAGCGCCGAAGTTTTGCGATACTATACCAAGCACCGCCGACGCGATGCCAGTCGTGGGCAGCATAACGATCTGTTCGATGCGAAGAGCTAGGCCATAACCTGCGACCGCGTGCGTGCCGTAGCGGCTGATAAAGTGCATGAGTACGAGCCCGCCAAGCGACATCGAAAGGTAGTTTAGGCATGCGGGCAAGGCTTGGGCCAAAATTTTGCGGTAGATGGCAAACTCGGGCGCAAATGAGCGTAAATTTAAAAAATTTATCATGCCCGTTTTTGCGACTTTGACGCCTAAAAAAAGCGAACCAAGAAGCTGCACCGAAGCCGTCGCCAGCGCTACCCCACCGATACCAAGCCCGCAAAAATCCACGTAAAAAAAGCAAAAGCCCAAATTTATAAAAAGTCCCGCAAAAAGCCAGTTTCGCAGGCTCCTTGTGTCGCCCGTAGCCACCAGCACGCCGTTTAAGGATTTTATGAGCAAGAAAAATGGCGAGGCGAGAAATATCACGCGGTTATACGCCATGGCTTCGCATAAAAACTCCCCGTTCGCGCCTAAAATTTTAAGCAAATGTGGCGTAAAAGTAAAGCCCGAAAGCCCCATAAAAAGCGCGAAAAGAAGCACGAAAAACACGCCCTTTGCGGCGTAAATTTTAGCGAGTTTTTCTTTACCACCGCCAAGCGCGTTGCCCACAAGCGCCGTTAGCGCCGAGCCAAAGCCAAGCCCCATGCCCACGACGCTGATATAGAGTAAAAAACTCATCGAAAAGCCCGCCAGCGCCTGAGTCGAGATGCGCGCGGCAAAAAATACGCCCGTCACGTTGTAAAGCGTGTTAAAACTCATCGCGACGCCCGCGGGCGCAGCTAGGCGCAGCACGAGCTTGTTTACGGGCTCTTTTGTGAGATTCACTTGATTTTGAGCTCCAAAAGCGCGTCTTTTACGTCTTTTGGCACGCGGTAGCTATCGCGGATCTTTGAGATCGTTTTGTTGTGGGTAAATTTACTCAGTCGCCCGCTCTCTAGCAGCTGCTGCCCCGCGCCGTTAAATTTGATAAAAACCTCGGCCAAACACCAAGCAGCCGCCATTTGCACATAGTATCGCTCGTCCTTTTCCTCGGCGCAAATTTCAAAAAACCGCTCGAGCGGAAGCGCGTTAAAATTTCGCATAAAATAAACGTAGAAAAAGCGTTTTTCGTATTCTAAATTTGAACCTAGAGCTTGCTTTAGCAGCGAATCTACGTAGCAAGCATCGCTAAATTTAGGCTCAAAGCCGTCCGTCACCGCCCAGTTTGGCATCGTTTTGATAAACTCGCTCGCTAGCTTAAATTTAGCTTCGTCGTCTTTTATGAGCATTATCAAAAAGCCCTTTAGCATGAACTCCTCGTGAAAAAACGGCTCATAAGCTGCGATCTGCTCTAAATTTAGCCGAGCGAAATTTTGCTTTGCCAGGTGTCTTAGTTCGGGAGTTTTTACGCCTAAAATTTCGGGGCTTTTGATGAGCTTTTGCGAAAACGCCGCTAGCTTTTGGCTCCTAAGTCCCTCCAAAATCTCTAAAAATTCGCCTTTTACGTCCACGCTAGCTCCTTTGCTTTTTAAATTTACCGCTCAAATTCGCCCCGTTTAAATTTGACGCCTCAAAAAACAAAGCCGAAGCGTCAAATTTGCCGCCCTGCGCGCCTAAAAGCAAATTTAAAGGCTCAAATTTACTTTTGAGCCTCTTGCGCGCGTTTTGCCGACTTTTTGCGAGCGTAGATGTTGATGAGCTCCACGCCCAGTGAAAACGCCATCGCAAAGTAAACGTAGCCCTTAGGCACGTGCATACCAAGCCCCTCGCCCACAAGCGTAAAGCCGATCAGGATCAAGAACGCAAGCGCGAGAATTTTGATCGTTGGGTTATTATCGACGAAATTTGAAATGCCCTTAGACGCAAACATCATCACGCCCACTGCAAGTATCACTGCTAAAATCATGATCTCGATGTGGTTTGCCATGCCCACTGCGGTGATGACGCTATCTAGCGAAAAGACGATGTCAAGCACCGCAATCTCTGCGATAACGACCCAAAAACTCGCATGCCCTTTGCTCGCCGAGTGCTCCTCGTGCTCGCCGCTGACGCTTGAGTGGATCTCGAGCGTGGACTTGCCGATGAGGAAAAGTCCACCTAAAATCAGCACCAAATCGCGCCCCGTGATCGTAAAGTCAAACACGCTAAATAGCGGCTTGGTAAGCTTCATAATCCAAAATAACGAAAGCAAAAGCGCAATCCTCGTTAGCATCGCGAGCGAAAGCCCCAAGATACGGCCTTTGTCGCGCTGCTCGGGCGGTAGCTTGCCGACCAAAATCGCGATAAATATGATGTTGTCGATACCAAGCACGATCTCAAGCCCCGTTAGCGTCACGAGCGACAGCCACGCCTCGGGCGAAAAAATCCAATCAAACATTTTTTTCCTTTTTTATAAATTAGGGCGCGATTATATCCAAAACGGGTTTAAATTTGATTGAGCGGGCGGGCGCAGGCGTTTGGCGATCAAATTTTACGATTAAATTTGACGAATTTTGGTTTATTTGGCAGCGGTTAAATTTGCCGCGATTAAATTTTATTTTGCAAAATACGCCGCAAACGGCTCTGCGGATAAATTTTTAGAAAAATGAAATTTAAGAAAAATTATCTTAGATAAAGGGCGTTTAAGCGATAAGCGGATAAAATTAAAATCTTTTGTGAAATTTAAAATGAAGTGGTGACCCCTACGAGACTCGAACTCGTGTTACCGCCGTGAAAGGGCGATGTCCTAACCGCTAGACGAAGGGGCCACAAATTAGCGGAAATGGGATTTTACATTAAAGATAATAAAAAATAGCTTAAACCAAGGATAAAAAATCATGAAAAAATTTTCAAAATTTGCTTTAACTGCGCTCGCATGCCTTGCATTTGACGGTTGCGCCGCGCTACAAAGCCAAAAATCATCGGACAAATTTACTGTCACCATCCTCACTCCGCCGCTAAAAATCAACGACGTGGGCTTCCTACACAAAACCGCAAACCAGCTAAATTTGCAAATTTACAGCTCTGGCGTAAATACGGTAAATCTCAAAATAAACGACAAAATTTGCATGAACGGCGCGTGCTTTGAGAAAAAAGAATTTAACAAAAAATTCTTTTTAGAGGAGAGATACGACGACTTTTTCGCGGAAATTTTAGAGCGTAAGCCACTGTATGACGGCATAAATGTAATGACAAATTCGTGCGGTTTTATACAAGATATAAGTAAATATTCAATAAAATACGAAGTTTGCGGTAAAAATATCAGCTTTTTCGACGCTAAAAACCGCATAAAAATCATCATAAAAGAGCTTCAATGAAATTTATCGGCGCGCACGTCAGCATCGCGGGCGGCGTAGAAAACGCTCCGCTAAATGCGGCAAGTATCGGCGCGAACGCCTTTGCGATGTTCGTCAAAAATCAGCGCCAATGGGAGGCCAAGCCGCTTTCCCAGGAAAATATCTCCAAATTTAAACAAAATTTAAAAGCAGCCGGCATCGAGCCCAGGCACGTTTTGCCGCACAACGGCTACCTTATAAATTTAGGCCACCCAAACGAGCAGCAGCGCCAAAAGTCGGTTAGCGCCTTTTTGGACGAAATTTACCGCGTAGAGGCGCTAGGACTTGAGATGATAAATTTTCATCCAGGCTCGTATCTAAACGAAATTTCGCCAGAAATTTGCCTCGAAAATATCGCAAACTCGGTAAATTTCCTGTTAGAAAATAGCCAAAACGTAAAGCTAGTCATAGAAAATACTGCCGGCCAGGGCTCGAATTTGGGCTTTAAATTTGAACACCTAGCCTACATCATCAAACGCTGCATCGACAAAAACAGGATCGGCGTGTGCCTGGATACCTGTCATACCTTTGCCGCGGGATACGATATCAGAGACGACTACCGGCGCGTGATGAGCGAATTTGACGAGATAGTCGGGCGCGATATGCTGCGGGGTATGCATATAAACGATACGAAATTTGACCTAGCCAGCAAAAAGGACCGCCACGAGAGCCTAGGCAAAGGCTTTTTGGGCTTAAAAACATTTGAAAACATCATAAACGACCCCCGCACGGACGATATCCCGCTAGTTTTAGAAACGATCGACGAGAGCATCTGGGCGAATGAAATAAAAATTTTAAGAAACTTTAAAGGAGAGTAAATGAGAAAATATATCGGCGTGTGCCTCGCGACTTGCTGCTGCCTAAATGCGGCGGGCTTTAAAATCCCCGAGCAAAGCGGCGATAGTATCGCGCTTTTAAACTCAAACATCGCGACGAGTTTCGGCCCCGACGCAGCCTATAATAACCCAGCAAATATGATATTTCTGGGCGGCGGACACTACCTCGAGAGCTCGCTAACCTACCTGCGCATGTCAAAGACGAAGTATAGACACTATAACGGCGACAAACTCACCTCCAAAAGAGCGAACGCGCTCGTACCTACGTTTCACTTCGTGACGCCGCAGTTTGATGACTGGCGCTTTGGTCTATCAGTCGTCGTGCCTGCGGGAATGTCGATGAGATGGGACGAAAATCTCCCTAAAGCCACCTCTAAAAAATTCGATCTAAAAGTGATCGAGGTAAATCCTAGCGTCGCCTACGCGCTAACCGATAATATCGCGCTAGGTTTTGGCCTTCGCGCCGTTTACGCTAGAGGAGAGGCCGTGCAGGAGGTCTCAGGCGCCCTACCCGCCTCGCAGGATATCAAAGGCGACCGCATAAATTTCGGCTATAATGCGGCAATCACCTATAAACCGACCTCAAATTTGAGCCTAGCGGCCACCTACCGCTCAAAAGTAAATATGAATCTAAAAGGCGACACCGAAATCAGCGCGCCGGCGCATCCGCTAGGACGATTTCCGAGCGGCTCGTATAGCGGCAGCGCAAAGCTATCCGTACCGCTACCTGCGAGCTTAAATTTAGCCCTATCGTACAAAATCGCAAATACCACGCTGCTATTTGACTTTGAGAGAACCTACTGGTCGGCGTGGAAAGAGCTTGACTTCAACTACCCTGGCGCCTCGGCCGCTCACTACCGCAACCCGTTTTTTGCAGCATTTGACGCATCTAAAAAGCGCGACTGGAAGGACAGCAACGCCTACCGCATCGGCGTAGCGCACGACGCAACGGACAAACTCCGCCTGATGGGCGCGGTTACGTTTGACGAGGCCGCATCCAGAGCGGGCACCACGGGCTTTGACCTACCGGATACCAAAGCCGTCATCTACGCAGCGGGCTTTAACTACAAATTTACAGACACTTTGGAGCTGGGAGCTAGCTACTTCTACCAAGACAGAAAAGAGCGCGACGTGAGCTACTACTCAAACGCGTCAGGACTCTATCCAAACGGCAAATTTGAACGCGGCAACGCTCAAGCGATAAATTTGAACGTGAAATATAAATTTTAAGGCTCGGCCATGAACTACCCTTACGAAAATTTCGAGGATATGCTAAACGCCGCGGTAGAGAAAAACGGCGACGGTATCGCGATCTATACAGAAACTAGCAAGATTAGCTACAATCAGCTACGCGCAAACGCCTTTACGCTGGCTGCGTTTTTGCAAGGTATGGGCATAAAAAAAGGCGACCGCGTCGCGATGATCGTAAACAACTCGCCCGAGTTTATCGCTAGCTACTTTGCCATCACGCTGCTTGGCGCCGTGGCCGTGCCGATAAATACATTCTTAAAATACGAAGAATTCGAATACATCATAAACGACTGCGGGGCGAAATTTCTCTTCGCCTCGGTCGAACTCGCAAAAGAGATAAAAGGGCTAGATAGCAAAACGGCGATCAAAAAGATCGTCTGGATCGGAGATAGAGCCGAATTTGACGAAAACAACATCAGCTACGCGCACGCTCTAAACTGCAAAATCGAGCTAAATTTGACCGACAAACCAAAGATCGACGACCTAGCCCACATCATCTACACATCAGGCACTACGGGCAAGCCAAAGGGCGCGATGATCAGCTACCGTAACCTCGTCTCAAACGTCCAGGGCGCGCACGAGGTCTTTCACGTACGTATGAAAGATAGATTTGCCGTATTTTTGCCGATGTTTCACAGCTTTACTCTCACGGCGATGGTGATGCTACCGATATTTGCAGCGTGTTCGCTTATTTTAGTGAAGTCCATTTTCCCGTTTTCAAACGTCCTAAAACAAGTCCTGCTCAAACGCGCGACCGTGTTTTTGGGCGTGCCCGCGATCTACACGGCTATCGGAAAAGCGAAAATCCCGTGGTATTTTCGCTGGTTTAACTGCATTAGGATTTTCATCAGCGGCGGAGCGCCTTTGGCAGAGCAGACCATTACCGATTTTCGCGTCAAATTTCCGCGTGCGGTACTGATAGAGGGCTACGGTCTTAGCGAATGCTCGCCTATCGTCTCGGCAAATACGATGCAAAAACAAAAAATCTCAAGCGTCGGCTTGCCGCTGCCGGGTTACGAAGTAAAATGCATAAACGACGAGATGATGGAGCTGCCCGCAGGCGAGGTCGGCGAGCTAATCGTAAAAGGCGACTGCGTGATGCAGGGCTACCTAAACATGCCAGACGCCACCGACGAGACGATCGTAAACGGCTGGCTACGCACGGGCGACCTCGTTAAGATCGACGAGGAGGGCTATATCTTTATCGTCGACCGCAAAAAAGACCTCATCATCTCAAAGGGTATCAACATCTACCCGCGCGAGATCGAGGAGGTGCTGTTTAAACTGCCCCAAGTCGAAGCCGCCGCGGTTATCGGCGTCAGAGACGAGCACGCGGACGAGGAGGTCACGGCGTTTATACAGTTTAAAGAAAATATGGGCCTGGATGAAAAAGATATCCGCGCGCATCTAAAAAAACACTTGGCGAATTTTAAAATTCCAAAGACGATTTATTTTAAAGACGAGCTGCCTAAAAACGCGACGGGCAAGGTGCTAAAGCGCGTTTTAAAAGAGCAGATAAAGGATGAAATTTAGTGCGGTTTTTGATAGAGTTTATCGGCGGTGAGCAAAATTCTAAAATTTCCTCGCTCATAAAATGCAGCGAAAACGAGGCGAAAATTTTACGCCATCTAAGCAAAAGCTACGTCGAGGGCACTCCGCAAAATAGCGCTTACGACGTACTTTGCGCGGTTTTTGGTAGCGAGGAGTATAAATTTTTAGCAGGACTTGCGGACGTAAAAAACCTGCTAGAAAGCGGCTGGATCGTGCAGGGCTTTTCTATATTTAAAAACCCTAACGCAGATGGTGCGGGCTCAAATTTACTCGGTCTACTTCACAGCGAGATCTCGCTCTCGCCGCTTTTTCTTAAAATCTTAGAAGAGGGCGAGTTTGGGCTTACGCTGCCCGCAGTCGCACCCTACGCCGATCACCTTGATTATCTAAAAGATCAGTTTTTGCGCGTGGAGCTTTACGGCAAGCTTTCGTTTTTTAGCAAAAACGTATCAAGCGACGCCAAAAACCGCCTCCAAAAAGACGTAAAAGAGCTAGAAGCCATCATCGAAAAACGGCTAAATTTAAGCAAAATTTCGATCTCCGTCGAGCAAATTTTCAAAGATAACGCGCTAAACGACAAAGAAAAGCTTATTTTCCTCGCGCTTTTAAAGGAAGAATACGTCGGCGAAACGGACGCAAACCGCGATCTAAACGCACTTGTGGGGATTTTGAGCACGGATGAATTTGAACGCATCAAAAACCGCGCTCTGTTAGACGAGGGATCAAAACTAATCGAAAACGGCCTCATCGACTACGACGAGTCGCTAAATACCTACGGCGGCTTTAGCAGGACGTTTTACATAACCGACGAAATTTTACAAAGCGTGATGCACCCAAAAACCGAGAGCAAAAGCAAAAAACTAGCGCTAGAAACTCTCGTAAAAGAGCAGGAAATCTTTGAGCTCATCGAACCATCGACCGACATAAACGACGTCGTGCTGGACGTCAAGGTAAAAGAGCTGCTAGACGCGATCCTAAAGCAAGTAGATCGCCGCGTGCTGGCGCGTCTATCTAGCTGGGGCATCAAGTCGCGCAAAAACGTGGACGCCAAAATTATCTTTTACGGGCCGCCGGGTACGGGCAAAACTATGAGCGCGCTAAGCCTCGCAAAGAGCCTAAAAAAGCAGGTTCTTAGCTTTGACTGCTCTAAAATTTTGAGCAAATACGTCGGCGAGAGCGAACAAAACGTGCGTAAAATTTTTGACACTTACAAAGAAATCTGCGCCAAAAGCAAGAGCGAGCCCGTGCTACTGCTAAACGAAGCCGATCAGTTTCTAAGCACGCGCGTCGAGGGCGGCAGCGGCGCGGACAAGATGCACAACCAAATGCAAAATATATTTTTGGAGCAAATCGAGCGCTTCGAGGGCGTACTCATCGCCACGACGAACTTCTTACAAAGCCTGGATATCGCGTTTTCTCGCAGATTTGATTATAAGATCGAGTTTAAAAAGCCCGACATCGACGCTCGTCTTGCGATCTGGCGCAAAGTGCTGCCCGAAAATGCGAGCTTTGAGGAAAATTTCGACGTCAAAGAGCTGGCTAAATTTGAGCTAAGCGGCGCGCAAATCATGCTCGCGCTCAAAAATACCGCGCTAAAAGTCGCCGTGCGCGAGGACGGGATATTTACGATGGGCGACTTTGAAAGCGAAATCAAACGCGAGATGAGCTCAAATTTCGGCGAGGATAAGAAAGTCGGGTTTGACGGGTAAATTCGGCTAAATTTGGAGTGCAGCGGATTAAATTTAGTTAAATTTAGCCTAACGTTTTTGTTAAATTTGACTGCACTTGCTCTAAAATTGAGTTACACGCTCGGCTTTATCGCGCATTTTTGCAAATTTAAGCGTTAAATTTGCAGCTCGGCTAGCGAAAATTTGGCAAGCGATTTAAATTTATGCAGCCCTAGCTACTCAAATTTGAAAAGGTTATCAAGCATGAGTGATTTTTTACTACGCCAAGTCAAGCTATTTTTAGGTATCGCAGCCCTTTGCGCTCCGCTATGCGCGCTTACCTACTTTATATCAAAAGAGTATTTTGACGAAATTTTAGTCGGCATTTTCATCACGTATATTTTCCTGCTCGTTGTTTTCGTTTTTAAATTCATTAAGCTACTTTTAGGCTTCAAGGACGAGAACAAAAAGCCCGTTTGGGAGCAAATTTTAACTTGGCTTTCCAATATAGTTTAGATAAGCACGATTAAATAGGATCTTGCCCACCAAACCCCTCGCCCGCTTTTAAAATTTCACCCCTTAGCCTCTCGTGTCCGGCCGATAGAGCAGCGATCTTGGCTAGTTTTTCATCCTTTATCTGCACAAATTCGCTCTTTAGCGCCGATAAAATTTTATTTAAAAATGACGCGTTTCCCAGCATCTCGTTTTCAAATTCGTATAAATTTAGCGACAGCAAAACGCGGTCTTGCACCTCGTCAAAGCTCGGGATAAACAGAGCAAAGCCGTTTTGCTCGTGCGCGCGCATGGAGCCTGCGATCTTTTCTTTTAGAAAATACACGGCGATTTTGACGGCGTTTTCGTAGTTTGCGGCGACTTTTAGGTTTAGTTTTTCAAAAAACAGCGCCGTCTTTTGCAGCCCTTTAAATTTCGCCGTCTCATAGTCTCGCAAAAACGTCCTATACACCTGCCCTGCATACGTCCTAACGTCGGCAAACAGGGTATCGGAGTGCGTTTCGTCCTCTTTTTGCGCGTTTTCAAATTCGGATTTATAAATCATAAATTCGCGCTCCAGCCGAGCGTAAATTTCATCTAGCGCTGCACCGATTTCTTCTTGCAACGCGCTTAAGCCCCGCTTGTACGTCCTAAAAAATTTGGCGAATTTCACGTCGTTGTAGATAAGTTTTGAAAATACCTCGTCGCTGTCAAAATCCACCGCCTCATACGCGCTAGCTTCAAAATACTCGCCCTTTAGCAGCGTTTTTCGCGGCGAGTATTTATACTTTTTCACGCTTTTTAGGCTGGCTAGGATCTCGTCTGCAACGAGCTTTGCGACGTGCTTTAGCTCGTTAAAGGCTAGCTCGATTTTCGGTTTAAAATTTTCTTGTACGGCTCTTAAATTTGACTCCAGCTCGGCGTCAAATTTAGCGATTATCTCGCCGGCTTTTTCGTAAATTTTAGCGATTTGCTCGTGCTGTTTAGCATTTACGGCAACCAGCCTAGCGCACTTTTCGCGCACGAATTTTTCTTTTATCTCTTCGCCGCCAAAAAGCTCGCGGACCGCGCCTATCACTTCGCTAAAATTTGACTCAGCCAAAAGCGCCGCGTCGCCCGCAGCTTGCGCTTTTACGGCTTGCTTGGCGGAAACTGCGATAATGCGCTGGAAAAATCGCCCGTAGGTCGTTTGCGCGTGAGTTTTGAGGCGCTCAAGCTCATCGTTGCTTAGCTTATCTTTTTGATTTAGCAAGCAGATAGCCGTTTTGCCCCCGCCAGCCAAAAACTCCTCGATCTGCGCGGCTTCGCTAGCGCGAGCGGCGTTGTCGGCCAGGCTTAGCCAGATGACGCCTGCGACGTCTTTTAGCACCTCGTGTGTGACGGTGGTGTCAGCCTTTAAGAGCGAGTTTAGCCCCGGCGTATCGACGAAATTTACCGACTTTAAAATCTCAGAGGGCGCGTAAACGCAAAGCCTGCTAACATCATCGCCAAACACGCGCTGATCGACGAATCGTCCTATCTCCTCGACGCCCAGATACAGCTCCCTGCCGTTTTCGTAAAGCACGCTAAGAGCGGGCGTGGCGCCGTATCTGATAAAGGTCGGCTTGGATGTTACCGGAGTTAGGCCCGAGGGTAAAATCTCGCTACCCAAAAGCGCGTTTAAAAACGTCGATTTGCCGCTAGAAAACTGCCCCACGATGGCGACCGTAAGCGGGCTAGATAAAAACAAATCAAGCTTATTTAGCTCGTGCTTTAGCTCGGCGCTTGGGTGAAATTTGGGCTCGGTTAGCTCGTTTTGCAGCCTCCTAAATCGCCCGTGAAAATCGTCCGAAAATATCTTAAAATACCGCGTTTTATACGCGTTTATAAACTCTTCAAACACTTTGTAGCTCCAAATTTATAGCATTTATCGCCTCGCTTTGCGAGTTTAGTCGCTCTAGCTCGCGCGAGTCCCGCCCGCTAGTTTTCGCTAGCTGGGCAAGCTCGTTTTTTAGGGCTTCTTCGCTGATTGCGAGCGCTTTTTCTTGCTCTTTTAGCGCGGCTTCGATACGCTTTTTAAACTCGCTCTTTTCAAATCCGCTAAGCTCGAAAACGAAATTTTTTATCCGCTGGGCGCCTAAAAACTCCTCCGCGGCTAGTTTGGCGGCCTCGGATATGCCTTGCGCGCCCGAGTTTGCGGCGCCAGCCACCGCATCTGCAACCTCTATGCACTCTAAATTTATCCCTTTTGATTGCAGATAGTCGTTTATGCTAAAGACCTTTGCCGCCGCCGTTTTGCCCTCAAATTCGCCGAATTTTAGCGCGATATTTTGCGCGCACGCGGTGATTTGCTGCACGATCTCGTTGCGGTTTTGGCGCATTAGGACGACGACGCCGTCTTTGATCGTCGTTTGCGCGATACGAGCCAGACGCTGCGGGTCGATCTTTTGTTTTTTAGAGGCCGCGTAGTTTACGTCGTCTGCGACGCGCTGCTTTAGCGTCTGAGCTAGAGACCTTAGCCCTAGTTCGTAGCTAGCCGCGGTTTTAGCCGTATCTAGGCGCTCTAGCTCCTCTTTTACCGCGCCTCTTACCTCCTCTAGTCGGCTAGCTAGCGCGGCTTTTTGCTCGTTTAGCTCGGCGAGTCTTTGCGACAGATCCAAATTTGAGCCCGTTAGTTTTAAAATCTCGCTTTGCGTATCCGCCGCAAACTGCGCGCAGACGTGGCTGAGCTCCTTTTTATATGCTTCGATACAAAGGCGAGATTTTTGGCTATTTTGCCCAAAAAGCGTTTCGTAAAGATACTGCTTAAACTCATCGACGCCGCTGTTTTGCCCGCCCTCAAAGTAGCTTTTGGCGCTCACGGCGAAAAACTCCGCCCCGATACCCAGCTCCCGCGTGCGCTCCTCGACGCTCTTTTTGGCGTAGGCGGCGACCTCGTTTAGCTCGCCCTCTTTTAGCATGTCTGCGTGCGTGAGCAGCACGGCGAGCCTCACGGCATGCGAGTTTTGCAAGCTTGCGACGATGAAGTCCAGATCCTTTTGCGTGGCGCTTTGCGAGACGTTCATAAGGTGCACCATGAGGTCGCACTCCCGCATAAACCTCCGCACCAGCTCCTCGCGCGCAGCCACCGCGTCGTCGATGCCCGGCGTGTCGATGATGCGCACGTTATCCTTTAAAAGCTCCAAATTTTCGTAGAGCTCGACGCTTTTTACGAATTTGGCGTATTTTGAGTCAGCCGAGGTGTAGCGCTTGATCTCGTCCGTTTTGACGGTCTTGCTAGCCGGCGGTTCGGGGCAAATCTCGCTCGCGTTAGGGTTTTCAAATTTAGCCGCTAGCTCGTCGCCGTCCGCGTCAAATTTGGCGGTTAAATTTTGCACCGTTTCGCTCGGATCGCCCTCAAATTTGACGCCTGTTTCGCCATAAATTTGGGCTATATCGTCATCTCGATCTTGAGCTATGCCAAGCTCTTTTAGCTCCGCTTCGCTCCAAAAATTTACCTTTGCAAAAGGCTCGGGCGAGTATTTTAGCACGGTCAAATTTACGGTTTCTGGCACGTTTGAAGCGCCCAGGATTTTCTTGCCCAGCAGCGCGTTTAGCAGGGTTGATTTGCCCGCGTTTATGACGCCAGTGACCGCGACGTTAAACTCGAGCTTACGAGCTTTTTGCCTCGCTTTTGCCGCCGCGTTTGCGACGTTCTCGCCCGGGTTTAGCGATAAAATTCGCTCGCAGATATCGTTTAGCGCGTCTATTTTTTGATGAAAGACGTCTGATTTTTTAAAATTTGCACCCTCTTGCTCGTTCCCTGCAGGCAAATCCGCGCCGAGGATCTGCAAAAACTCCGAAAGCCGCTTAAAATGCGCGGCGGAAATTATGTTTTCGGTTTGCAGGATTTCTAAGGCGGCCAGAAGCTTTGATTTTGAGATTTTTGCGGATTTTAGAGCGTTTATCGCGCCTAGCTGAGCACACTGGAGGCTGTATATATCGGCCTTTAGCCCAAGCGCGTGAAGGATATCCCTAAACTCCTTTAGCGCCATAAATCTATCGAAATTTTCAGCATCTGCCGCGAGTAAAACGGCGAGGCTTCGCTCGTCTGCGAGAATTTGCGTTTTGGGGTCTAAAAATAGCTTAAGAGCGCCCCAAATTTCGCTTAAAAATTTATCCGTATCCACCGCTTCGCCTTTGGTAAAATTTGCGCCTGCAAGGTCGCTTTCGGGGCGAAATTTAGCATAAATTAAATTTAAACAAGCTTGGGCGGCGGGTAGATTTGAGGTTAAATTTAAATCCGTTTGCGCAGCCTATAACAGCGCGAATTTGATGGCGCGGCTGCGCCAAATCCCGCAAATTTAGTCAAATTTCGCGGGATTTTAGCAAATTTATACCGCGCCGCGTAGAGGTTTGGCGTCGTAGAAACGACAGTAAATTTACCGTCCTAAGGCAAAGGCTAGGATGTCCCACGCGCCGCGCATGCCGCCCGCGCAGAGGATTTCATCGGCGCTAATCGCCAAAAGTAATAAAGCAGGCTGTATCCGCGTCTGCTTCGAGGACTTGATTTTGGCCTTTGCAGGGAAGTTCGCGTGTATATAAGGCCGCGTAACCGCTCGCGTAAAGCGCGCTGCACCGTCAAAATAGCTCAAACGTAGCTAGCTCGAGAAACCGCCTTGTAGCGCCTGCGCGTATAGCTAGAGAGCACACCCTTAGCATCAAAAAAGGCGGGTGCTACGTTGTATTTGTTTAAATTTTGGGCGGATATCTTGTATCAATCTTGCCGGTCGTCTTGCTCTTTGCAGCGCATTATTTCCTCTTTCCGGGCGCAGCCGTCTATAGCATGTCCTATGCCGCCTAGCGCCGCTCCCGCAAAGACCTTTTTGATCTCTTTATGAGCTTCTCTTTATACCGTATCTACCACTCGCGCCACTCCTCGGTTATATCTACGTCCTCGCCTAACTCTAGCCCCGTTTTACGCACGAGCGCGTCTATCCACTCCCACAGCTCCTCGCGCTCCACGGTCTCTATGAGGCCGTATTTGTCGTTGATTTTATTTAGGGCTTTTACGAGCTTTGCGGTGCGGCTATAGACGGCTGAGGCGCTTTTCTTTTGCGTCGCTTCGCACAGAGTTTGCGCGTAGCTAGCCAGAGCCGCCTCTACGGCCGCGATACTCTGCTCGCAAAACATATCGTCGCCCTCAACCATACGTTTGCGCCACGCCGCCATAGGCGTTTTGGCGGCAAGTGCTTGGATCTCGGGAATGCGGCTTGGGTCTATGCTTTTATTTTGCGACCGCAGACGCGCTTTTAGGCGGGCGCGCTCTTTTTCGTGCAATTCCAATTTAAACAACCTAATCCAGCTCAGCCTCTCGTCAAAATTTAATGCTACTATCAAACGAAATTCCTCAAAGAAAGCGTCATAGCCAAACCCGTAATCCGTTTTGCATTTACCCGTGAGCTTCTTGCCTATTTTTTCCTCGACGGTCTTTTTATCGTCGCCTAAATTTAATCCAAAAGGCAAATCTACGGCCAAATTCCCGCCCGCTTTTTCGGGATAGACGCTAATCTCGTGCAAAATCAGCTGGTCTTTTTCTTTATTGTAACTGCCGATGGGCTCTCCGTAAGCGGGCGCATATCGTACGTAGCCCGTAAATACGCTATCAACCCCTTTTTCGTCATTAGTTGCCCTCACCCAAAACAAATTACCGTAAGAATCGTATTTGGGCGTGGGGTTAGGCGGCAAGCCGCACTGCGCTAAAAACTCTTTAACCTCTTTAGAGTGGATCGGTCTACCAAGCAAATCTTGAAGCTGCATATTTTTCCTTTTAAATAAATTCGTTTCGGTGTTTTTTACTACGCAGGGCTAAATTTAAAGCATTTTAGTGCGCCTTTAGCGGACACAAACTGAGCAAATTCGGGCAGAAAAAGGGTAAATTTAACGCTTAATTTCGCGCAGACTCGGTTAAATTTAGCCGAATTTACGGGGTTTATTGATTACACTGCGGCTCTAGGCGAGATGAGAGCGTCTTCAAAGTCCGCCTGCGTCTCTTCGCTCATTATACGCAAAATTTTACTACGTTTTATCTTCGCGTCGTCTTTAAATATCGCGCGCACCTTATCCATGCCCGCATAAAAATCGCGCATGAGTACAAGGCAAAGATACCTACCAAATCCCGTCGGCACGATGCGGCCGCCCTCTTCGTAGATAGCGCCGACCAGCTTTAGTAAATTTAGCTCCGCAAATAGCTCTTTTTTGATATTCGCGCCGTTAAATTCGTCGTATTTGGCGATATTTACGCCGCCGTCAAACAGCTCGGTGAGAAAGATATACTTTAGCCGCTCTTTTTTCATAAAGCCGCACTTTGCGATAACGGGGCTTTCTCCGCTTTTAACGCGGCGGCCGTAGTCGAGCAGATTAAAGGCGTTGATAACCAGCTCGCCGTTTAAAAAGCTAAACGCGCCGCTACCCACGCCCACGTACTCGTGGTGGCTGCCGACGTATTCGTCGCGCAAATTCGCGCTATCTCGGCCAAAAGCCCAAGCATTGCTTTGATGATAGTCGCTAAAGCTCTCGCAGATGATCTCGTAAAATTCGCGCTCGTTGTCGCTATCTGCGACGCCTAGCGACTTTGCGATCGCATCGCGCGTAAGAGGCGACTTCATCAGCGGATAAAACGTGATCTGCTCTGGGGCTATGGATTTTGCGATTTTGATGTCGTTTAGCAGCTGCTCTTTGGTTTGATTAGGAAGGTTAAAGATAAGATCAAGGCTCATAACCGGCAGCACGCCAAGAGCTTTTTTCAGCTTTTCTTGCAAGGCCTCGCTAGAGCCGAATTTCTCGTATCTGGCTACGCGTTTTAACGTCTCGTCGTCAAAGCTTTGCACGCCCACGCTTAGGCGGTCGATGAGTCCTTGAAATCTCTTTAAATTTTCGGGCTGGATGTGGTTTGGATCGCTCTCGCAGGACACGTCTTTGATATTAAAGAGCTCTTTAGCCAGTACGAGCGTTTTTTCAAGCTCGGGTTCGTTTATGAGCGTCGTGCCGCCGCCGACGTAAAGCGAGCCAAAATCAAAGCCCGCGGCCTTAACCTGCCGCATCTCTTGCCTTAAATTTTCAAAATAAATTTTAGCCAGTTCCTGCTCGTAATGATACTTGTGAAACGAGCAATACGGACAAAACGTGTGGCAAAACGGCACGTGAGCGTAAAGCATATACTCGGTATTTTCGCGCGGCGTTTTTACGTATTTTTGATCTAGGATATCGATATTTAGGCCGTTATAAAGAGATTTTTGCATGGTATTATGGGCATAATTAATCGAAAATCTTTCTATAATATTCTTAAAACCCATAATTAATTTTCTCCCGTAAATCCAAATTTATGTTCGTAAGGATATCTAAAATTTTATTAATCTCGCCTTGAAAAGGGCTGAATTTGCCGAAGTTTTATCAAAATAGGGCGTAAAATTTAAAATTTCAGCCCGTATTTTGAAGCAAAAATCTACCTGCATATCCTTGATATTTGTTTGCTTTGCGCAAAATTCGCCGCCAAGTTACAGCTTGCTTAGGATTTAGCATAGCGGTTGTGGGTAGCCGCGGCTAGATATCTGGTTTATATTATTTACCGAGTTTAGCGCATATCGCCCGCCTTTTGCTTTGAGATTATCAGGCTTGAGTCCAGCTCGAATTTCTCGCCGCTTTTAGTCTGCAGATAGTAAAATTTACCCAGAGCCGATAGGACTTTGACGTTGTAGAGCTCTACGGAGTCGTCTCGCTTCCAAGCGTACGTTTTGCAGACGGGAGAGAGATTTATCGCGCTTGCCTTGAGCGGGCCGCTACGATTGCCGTTTTTATCGTACGTTAAAACCGAGTTTTCAAAAACGACCTCATCGCTAGACGCAACGCCTATATCTTTGCCGTTAGCGTCTATAAATTTTATCTCGTCGTTTACTCCGCTAAAAATATACGTCTCGTTGCCGTCTTTTACGGCTAGCTCGGCCTTTTGTTTATTGTACGAGACGATTTGCGCCTTTTGTTTTGCGTAGCAGCCGTCCTTCGCTCCCGCGCCGATACAGCCGTTTTGATTATTTTGGCAAACGCTTTTTGGCAAAGCATTTAAGGCGTCTTTTTTGAGCGATAGCATTTTGTAGTTTATATTTCCCAGATCGGCTACTTGGACGATTTTACCGCTCATAACCGCGACGATGACTAAATTTATGATTATCAAAGACCAAAAAATTATCTTAAAATAATCTATATCCTCAGATGTTATAAGCGCCCTAAACAAAACGGCAAAAAATGCCATAAAAAGCACTAAAAAAGCGGTAGTAAACCCATCCTCGCTTACGCGGACGTAGGCAAACAGAGCCACCATAAACGGAGTCGCAAAGGATAAAAATCCGTGCGATATCATAAAAAGCAAAAGAGGAATGTCGAATTTACCGTTTTTAAAGCTGCAAAGTAGGCAAGATACGACTATCGGCGCTATAAACGCCGCAAAATAATAGTTTAAATCTGCCGCAGCCGGGAAAAAATATCCGGCGCCTATAAATGCTATACCCACAAGCGTGGCCATCAGATAAATCGCGTAAAAAGGCGTTTCGTTTTTTTCGCCGCCGTCGTAAGAAACGATCAAAACCAAATGCAAAGCAGGAAATATATATAAAATAACAAATAAACCAAAACCCGATATCGCTAGCGCGCTAAGTAGCGAAAAGATGCTCTCGCTACCGGCTACCGAGAAAAACCCGATATTTTGCCAAAAGATAAAATATATTATAAACGGAATCAGCCCCAACAACGCGATTAGAACCTGATAGTATTTTTTTACGCGGCAAATTTGCTCCGAGACGAAAAGCTTAATACGCTTTAGATTATATACTTCGTTATATTTTTTATAAACGTCCGAATCGCGGCTTAATTTATTCAGATTCGCAAGCAAATTTACCTGGCGATAAATTCGGTCGTTTAGCTCGTCTATATCCGCAGCCGTTTGCGAATAATTATCGCAGCTAAGGTTTTCAAATTTAGCCAGTCTATCTTTTAACAGACCGATTAGTCCCAAGACGTCCTTGTCGCACTCTTTATTTTTAAGAGTTTTGATAAAGTCGCCGTACTCCTTTACGGCGCTATTTTTTTCTTGGATTAACTTTTTAAAATTATCCATTAAATTTACTTCAAATTTTTAAAACTTATCGGCAGCTCCAAATTTAACCCCTTCACGAGTCTTATACACTCCTGCAGATCATCGATACTTTTGCCGCTTACTCGCACCTCTTCGCCGCGGATCGCTACAGTTACTTTTAGCTTTGCGTCCTTGATCGCTTTGGTGATTTTTTTCGCGTTTTCGCTATCTAGGGTGTCGTTTAGCTTTAGCGTCGCCTTGATATTTCCGCCGCTCGCGCTCTCGCGTTTGCTCTCGGTGACGGCTACCGGCGGGATGTTTCGCTTGATGAGCTTTGAGATCACGATGTCTTTTAGCGCGTCGATTTTGTTGTCGCTAGAGCTAAGAAGCGTGATGATTTTTTCCTTTTCGTTTAGCTCAACATCAGCCACAAGCCCCTTAAAATCATATCTCGCCGCGATCTCTTTTTTCGCCGTTTCTAGCGCGTTTTTGACCTCCATCATATCGACCGCCGCGCTTATATCAAAACTATGCTCAGTTGCCATTTTTATCCTTTCAAAAATTCTTTTATATTTTCTACGATCATCGCTACGAGCCGCTGCCTAGCTTCAAAACTCGCCCATGCTACGTGCGGAGTGAGTATCAAATTTTCCTTGTTTTTGATACGAAGCAGCGGATGATCCGCGCGCATAGGCTCGGTCTGTAGCACATCGGCGGCAAATCGCAAATTTCTATCGGCGCGCATTTAAAATAAGAGTATCTTGCATATAAAATGAGAGCGAGGCAGAAATCCATATTCTTTCACTCTCATTTTATATGCCGATTTTGTCCTTTTTAAACGCCTTTTAAAATGTCTTTAAAACTCTTGTTCTATTTTAATCTATATGCTTCATGTCTCTAAGTAGACCTACAAATCTACCTACTATTTGACATTCACATTGATAAAATCTCATAGGTGTATAAATAGGATTGTAAGATACTAACATTAATTCTTCTCCTTGTTTATAGCACTCTTTGATGACTAGCCCGTCCGGAGTGTTTACCGCATATACGTTTCCGTCTTTATATGGTACACCTCTTGCTATCATGCATAAATCCCCGTTGCAAAGATGGGGCTCCATACTATCGCCTTGAGCCGGTATAATATCAACAGGATAAGGCCCGCTGCAGTTACTAAATTTATTTAATATTTTATTGTCCATTACTACCTCGTCAAAATCTTCGTCTTCATTCCAACCTCCGCCGCCGAGGCTTGCTCTAACGTTAAATAGCCTTAGAGTTTTATATCTCTTTTCGGACTCGTCCAAACTTTCGCCCTCTTGATTGTAAAAGAATAAATTGATAGAAATTTTGCGTTTTACCAAAAAATCCATTATTTGCTTATACGGTATGGCGTTTCTAAATTTCATCTGAGCGTAGGCGTTGGGGTTTATCCCCAGTTCTCTAGCTACATCGCCGTCTTTAATGTTTTTCTTGCCTTCGGTAGCCAATATGTCCTTTAATCTTTCCGTAACTTCGTTCATATTCATACACTCTCCTTTTGGTTTTATTTTGTAATAAATTTATCTAATTTTAGTCCAAATGTTAAAATTTATTATGTTTTATAAGGAATATACCCAAACCACAGCCCATACACAGCTGTGTAGAGTTATAGTCTACTATAAAGAAACAAAGGAGATAATATGGTAAGAGCCGAGCTTAAAAGGTTGATCATAGAAGCCCGGGATTTTGATTTTAGGAGCAGGACAATGTTTTGTATATGGAGCCCGAGCTGGAATGCCAAGATAACGATAGAGGGTAGGTATGAATATAAAATAGCCGATATCAAAAGTGAGATTATAAGATGTGAAAAGGCCATAAACCGTGGTGAGCTAGCCTGTAATGTTAAAAATCAAAAATACATGGCTGCTCTTTACAAAGAATTAAAAAGACTAGGTGGGGCGGCATAAACCGCCGCCTCCTAAAAATTCATAATCAATAGCTCGCCGCTAGTTTTTCTTTCCACTGCATTGTTGAGGCTATAACTTACCTCAAGCTCTTTAACATTAAGGCCCGCGTAAAGATCGCGTACCATTTCGCAGTCGTTATAGCTAAGCATAAATTTAGCCTTGACGCTCTTTAAGATTTGAGCTAAATTCTGATGATCAGACGTCGTAAATCCATCCGCCGTCTTGTAATAGCTTTCTGTGCCTACGTAAGGCGGATCTGCGTAAAAGAGAGTGTCGGTGCCGTCATACTGTTCTATCAGCTTTTCATAGCTCAAATTTTCTATAGAAGCGCGCTTTAGACGCCTTGAATATATAGAAAAGTCCCTGTATATATTTTTAGTACTCCTGTTTTTGGGCATGGCAAAATTATCCCCTTTTGCGCCGAAGCTTAGGCTTATTTGATAGTAGTAAAACGCCGCAGCCTCTATCTTGTTTTTAGGTTTTATCTTACCCTCTTTTATGGCGTAGAATATCTCGCGGCTTTTTAGCATAGCGTCCACATAGGCACTTAGGCTTTGCGGTCTAGTCCCAATAATGCGGTGTAAATTTATGAGATCGCCGTTGATATCATTGATTATCTCGATTTTGCTTGGTTCTTTTTGATAAAACACCGATAGCGCACCGCCGAATACTTCAACATATTTAATATGTGGCGGCATAAGAGGGATTATCTTGCTTGCCAACTTTGATTTACCGCCTACCCAAGCAAACGGAGCCTTTAGTTTAGTAGTCTTCATGATTTTCCTTACAAATTTAAATTTTTTCGCTACCTTGTAAGAAAATTTAGTAATATTACCTTGCTACTTTGTATTTACGAGGCGGGGTTGCCGGCGGCCTTGCTTCGTAGCTTTTTACCCCTCAAACTCAATCTCTATCTCATAGTTGCTTGTACTTAATCTATGGCTTACGCTTTTGATACTAAATTCGTTTGCTTCTAGTCCCGCTATACCGCTAAATTTGAGTTTCCCGCCCGCTACTATATTTGCTCCGGGCAACGAGCATCTACCATTTATGCCGCCCTTTTGTAGCTCGTTTAGCTTTGCTTCGCCTTGCCTAAAAGCCTCGTTATCTGATTTTGGTTGGGCTATTTGCATCTTGTAGGTTTGTTCGCCAGAGCCTATCTTGATACTCTTGGTCTTTCCGGCTTCTGTGTCTTGCCACTCTACTATAACCGCTCCGTAGGAATTTCTATTTGCCTCTGTGATTTCTAATGAGTAAAGCTCGGCTAAATTTAGAGTAAAAGCGGGCAAGCTTTCATTTTTTGGAGTATTGCTCGTTTGCGTTTCGTCTCCTTTGGCGTCTTTCGCGGCTATGACGATGGTGTCATTTTTGACCGCCATGATAAAGCCGTAATCAAAGCACAGCCCATACAAGAAATCTAGATCTCCCGCGTCGTTTTGCAAGATGGAGGCGATGTTTTGATCCTGCCCGGACGTTTTTACGGATAGCTTATTTTCGGTGGCTATTTTTCTTGCTATTTCAAATACGGTGGTATTCTCCCAGCTTCTGCGCTTTTTGATTTTTTGAGGGCTTGCGAAATTTACAGCAGTGGCTCTTACTTCGGTGGTTTGGTTTTTATAATCCCTGCTAGCCGTTTGTACGCTAAAAGAGCCGCAAAGATATAAATCATTACTTGATGCGCGCGTAGTCGCGCCGTCGGCTTGCGTAAAGCCGCCGCTAAGCGGGCTTTGCTCGCTAGCGGTGTCGGCATACCCTAGCCAAAGCTTTAGATTATCGCCGAATACGGGCTTGGCGTATATACCGCTAACGCTAAAGCTTATCTCGTCGCTTTTGCTGCCTTCCTTGTCGTCGAAATTTAGACTGATGAGATTTGCTTTGATTATCTCCGTAATATCTTTACCGTTTGCTTCGAGCTTGAAATGCGGATGTTTTACCATAATTTGGCCTGTTCTTTGGTTTTTTCTTTAATTTCGGGCAAAAATACCTTGTCGCCTGCTTTAAGCGTAGCGGCTAGATTCGGATTTAGAGCTAATACTTGCTCGAAAAATCTTAAATGCCCGTAATGATTATAGACGATAGTATCGAGCCTATCGCCGTCTTTAGCTATATAAATTTTAGTCATAATCTCTCTTTCAATAATTTAGATTGCGAGCAGCAATCTTAGTCTTTAGGGGTTTCCAAAGGTTCTCCTTTGGTCGCCAAGACGAGCTTGGCTCGTCTGCGAAGTTAAGAGCTGAAGTCTCGCTTCAGCTCAATATTAAAACTCTGCGTAAAAAACGCTCCGTTTGGGGTAAATACGGCTTGTTTTTCGCTGATTTTAATAACCGCGAACCTGCCGAAATATTTGCCGTTTCCGTTGGTTAGCGCATAGCTTTGCCTTGAGTAAGCTATATCGTAAAGCCTTTTAAGCGCAGTTTGTTTATCTCCTTGATAAGGCAAGGTTTGACCGTCCACGCTTATAGTTTGGTTTCCTAAATTTGCCGCAAATAAAACGGGGTGATTTTGGATACGGTCCTGCGAGCTTATGCCAAACTCGGTCTCTAAGGATATACCGCCTACTTGTTTCCAGTTAAATTTAAAGCCTCCTAAATTTAAGACCATATCGCTACCTTTGCTCTCTTATCTCGGTGTTGGCGCTGTTAAATTCATCTCTTTTAAGTGCCTCTTTGACGCCTCTTGTTATCTGAGCCTTGAAATTTTCTAAATCGAATTTGCCGCTTTCCCCAAATAGCCTAAAATCTCCCGTAAAGGTAACGTTAATAGCCCCGGGGGCGCCACCTACTTTTTCTTTGTATCCGAGCGATGCCCCAAGAATGCCGCCGACTCCGCTCGGTTTTTTGGCATCAATGCTTGGCGTCGCTTCGTTCGCCTTTAAAATTTGGTTTATGGAAGCGTTGGGGTTTTTGTCTTGGAGCGTATCCGAGCTAAACTGCGGCAAGCCTGTATACGCAGGCAACTTGACGTCTTTTATCGGGTCTTTTGCCTTAGCGATCTTGACTTCCTGCGGTGCGTCATCGTTGAACCAAGAAAAAGGGTTGTACCAATTTGCCTCTTTTCCGTCTCCTATACCAAGGGCGTCTTTCGTCCAATCAGTAGCCGCCCCGAGTGCATCGCCGATAGAGCTAACCGTATCTACGATCCATTGAAATTTGCTTGCCACCCAATCAAAAAAGCCCCCGAATAGCTTGCTCCAAAAATCTATCGAGGCGTTGAATATAGGCTTTAAAAAATCGGCTATAGGCATGAATATATCTTTGAAGAAATTTGCCACGGGGGTAAAGATAGAGATTATACTGTCGTATGCCCATCTAAATACCTCCATGATAGCGTCTATAAAGCCGCCCGCTATCTCGTATATCTTTTGCCAGATAGAGCTAAGAAAGCCGGCTATCCCTTGCCAAATACCGCTAAAAAAGTTTGCGACGCTTTGCCAAATTTCTTTAAAAAACTCCGTTACGCTACCCCATAGGTTGTTAAACCAGTCGGCTACGCTTTGACATACGTTTTTGATCCAAACTATCGCGTTATCCCAAACCGTCTTTATCTTTTCCCAAAAATTTAGGAAAAATTCTTTGACCTCGTCCCAGTGTTCTACGATATAGGCTCCCGCTGCCCCTATGGCTACGACGAGGGCTCCGATACCGGTAGATATAAGAGCTAGGCGCATAATCTTTGCGCCGATGGCCGCAGCCGTGAAGCCCGCGCGTAAAATAACTAGACCTCTGCCGAAGGCTAAAGAAAGCGCGGTAGATATCCTTACTACCGTATTCCATGCTGCGGCTAGTATCAGAGCGGCTCTGAGCCTAGCTCCTACGAGCCACGTGGCTGCCGCTTGTATCTTAAGAGCTGCGGCATGAGCCAGGGTTCTAGCTCTAGCTATCATCGTAACGGGGTTTAAAAACCTAAGCACCCTGACCAAGGTTATAAACGCATCCGTTGCGCTAAGGGCGGCTATCCTTACTATCAAAAATACGGGCTTAAATAGCATAAGCCCCGCTACCGCGCTTATCATTACTGCCGTAAGCGTTGGAAATTTAGCGCTTAAGTCGCTTAAGAATTTAGCTAAAGAGCTCAACATCGACGCTAAAGAGTTGGTAAGCGGCAAAAAGGTTTCTCCTAAACTAGAGCCTAAATTTCTCCAGGCTTGCATAAGTCTTTGAACGCCCGACTTTGCAGTATTTAGTTTAACTTGTAATTCTTTTTGCATGCTTCCTGCGGCTTCGTCCGAAAAGGCCATTTTCATATTGGCTTTAAAAGCATCCATATTGGTGATGAGTCCTGCGATCTCGTCGCTAAAATTTCCGCCCATAAGATCATAAAGTAGTCCGGCTTGGAGTTCTTTGGGCGCAGCGGCAATACGATCTAAAAATAGCGTTACGGCCCCCGCTGCATCTTTGCCGATAGCCGTTTTTAAATGTTTAGCATCTAGGCCTATCGTAGCTAGCGCCTCGTGAAATTTCTTGCCTTGGTTGTCTATATTGGCTAGCCTGGTATAAAGGGAATTTAGCGAAGTGCCTACGACCGACGGGGCTTTGCCGGTACTTAGCATGCTTGCCGCAATCGCACTGGCGGCTTTTTCGTTTAATCCGAGCAAATTTGCATTTCCCGCCGTTAAAGAGGTGGCCGTAAGTATGTCGGCCGCTCCTGCGTTAGTGACTTTATTGTCAAGCAAATTCACTACGTCGAAAAACTCTTTGAGCTCATCGACCTTATCTAGCTTAAAGCCCACTTTCATATTATTAGCTGCAGTAGCCACTTGCTCGGCGCTCATTTCAAACGCCGTAGAACCCGTAGCCAACAGTCTCGTATACTTTACGAGATCTTCGCCAGCTAAATTTATCTTGCCTCCGCCGCTTGCGATATTTGCGATATTTTCAAAGCTTTCTCCAAGCTCGCTTGAAAGCCCTCTCATCTCGTTTTTTAGCTTTAGTAAGTTTTCTTCGCTATCGTCTACGTATTTTTTGACGTTAGCAAAGGCTGCTTCGTCGTCTATGGCTAGTTTTATAGGCACTGCTATGACACTGGTTTTTAAAGCGTTTGGTATTTGGGCCAGCTCGCTCGTTAGATTCGACCTCATGCTCCTTAAATTTTCTTGTAAGTTATTTAATCTGGCGTTATCAAGAGAACCCAGAGCCTGCCTAGCCTCATTTATCGTCCTGGTCATATTCCTTAGACTATCTCTTAGTGTATTTATCTGGCTTAGGCCTCTAACGGCTAGGCCGATACCGATACCTACCGACGTCTCTTGCATTTGCGCTCCTTTTTGTGATACAATTCCTATAAAAAGGATTAAATATGAAAGTGTTTTTACTTATCGCCTTATTTGCGGCTTTGTTTTATATTTATCCCGGCCTTTTTGATAATGTCATAGCCGTACTATTTGGTCTTGGCTTGCTAGGCGGCTTTATAGGCATCGTCGGCTACGTTTTAAAAGAGGCTCAAAAAGCGGTTTCATAAAAGTAAACCGCTAAAATTTACTCTTTAATATCTCCTCTGCGATCCCTAAAAATTTTACGTATTCGTCTATGCTAAACTCCATAATTTCATCAAACGAAAAATGAAGCGTATGACCTATTATCGCTACGCCCTCAAAGGTATGGCCTAGGACAAAAAACCCGCCACCGCGCTAAGAATAAGCGAACAGTCTTTAGCTTCTAGCTCCTCAAGCTCGGCTTCGCTCATACAAGTAAGGTTGCTAGCTAGCCTAAAAGTCAAATCGGCCTCGCTGCCTTTTGCGCCGCTCATAGCAAAGCGAAGATCTTTGCCCTTTGGGTGCCTGATTTTAACTTCGTTACCGCCTGATAGCGTAATGACGGTGTATTTGATACCGTCTTGTTCGATGATTTCATTTTTCTTGCTCATTTTTATTCCTTTGACTTAAAATTTAAAGGCCTTTAAAAGCCGTTTAATCTATCGGCGCAGCTCTCGTCGCCGATAGAAAATATTTATTATTCGCCCAAATTTGAACGCACTTGCGCCAAATAATCCACCCCACCTATCAGGCATATCATGTTTTCTACGTCAAATAGCGCCACGGGGATTTTGCCTATATTTATATCTAAAAAATGTACGGCTAGTTTGACGCTCACTTCCATCTCTTTTCCGCTTTCAAAGCTTCCCGGGTCTATCTCGGTAATATCGCCGGTTACGGCCATAGAAAAAGGCTCGGGAGCGCCTTTGCCCGCTTGAAATACGCTAGCTTTAAATAAAAAAGGAATTCTGTTATTCCAAGTATTTAGCCCGTATCCAAGATAGGTGTTTTTATCGAGTACGCTTAGCTTAAACTCCATTTCTACGGGTTTTATCGTCCCGCTTGCGAAATTGCCGCCAAGCGCGCCTTTGACTTCGATCATCTCTTGTTCTATCTTTGGGATAGTTAGAGATTTAACGACGCCTAAATATCCTTGGCCGTTTATAAAAACATTGGCCTCCTGAACAACCTGAGGTATCTGTCTTTTTACCATAACTTTTTTCGTAAAGTAAGCCTGCTCGTCTTGCTTCGCCTAGCTTCGTTAATCTTAAAATTTTAATGCTCACATACTACATGTATGCTCCGCTTAAAATTTTAAGACCGTCTCGCCATGCTGCGCAATACTTCGCGATTGCCGTTTATGTTCGGCCGCCTACTTTTACTACTTCTCCTTTCTTTGAATTTATTTGTTTAAATCGTTCATTAGTGTTTCGCCGTATTTATCGACATAGATAAAATCAAGCGTTAGCTGTTTTACGATAGGGGTGTTTTGCATTCTGACGTCTAGGTAAAATTTACCGTCCGTGATGTTTGCTAGCGTATTTTTCTCGCTCCAAGATAGCTCGTATCCGAGCAATACCTTTGCTCCTACAAGCCCCCTAAGCAGCTCGCTAACGCTTCTTTTGGCGTGATAGAGCTGGTCGGCCTTTTTGTCGATAGCAAATAGCACGCCTTTTTGGCAAGCCTGCGAAATACGGTCAAATACTCTAACGCGCGCTAAATCCTTCCATATAGTATCCTGGTCGCTAGTCTCTCCGCCCCAAGCCCTAAAGCCGCTTTCTCTGATGACGGTCGAAATTTTAGCCGCCCTTAGCTCATCAGCCGTGCACGTCTCGCCAAGCTCGAAATCTACGTCTACTTCCGTGCCCGAAACCCCTATCATCACTCTGTTTGAGTAGCTGTCGCTATATCCGAACTCGCTTGCACCGTCCGTATGAGCTATCATTCCGGCTATTCTAGCGCTTTGCCCTTCATAGACGTAAGCGTTCGTTTCATCGTCCCAAACCTTGACGTTAGGATACGCTGCAACGAGCCTTCTAGTGCCGAAGTCCCCCATCTTTACTATCGCCGCGGCCGCGTCCTGGGCTTTTAGATCTACGATGCCGGTTGCTTTTAGCCTGGTAGCTACTTTTTCTATCTCGCCTTTTACAGCGTCTTCGTGGCTAAACTCGGGCGATATAATTAAATTAGGGTTATATCCGAAGCGAGATTTTGCTTTGGTTAGCTCTGATATAGCCTTTTTGCACTCGGTGATCTCGTCATTCGTGTCGCTATCGTCGTCTTTGGTAAATACGCTTAATATTATTTGCGTATTTACCGCCTGATCTTCGATGCCTTTTAGAGCCCTATAAATCGAGCCTTTTTTAAAGGCTTGGCTCGCGTCCTTTTTGGCTTTGTATTTTGCCTCTAACGCTTCAAGCGCCTTTGCCGTCGTCATGAAAAAATGCAGGCCGTTTTCTAGGACCTCCTCGTATCCAGCGATTCCTATGGGCGTAACGCTTTCTACGCTGATAGGTCTTGCGGCCTCGGCGCTTATGGTTACGTTTACTCCGAACTTTGCTGCCATACTATCTCCTTTTAAAATTTATTGATGATTTCCACTTGAAATTCTTTTTTGAACGTCAGCCCTATAAAAGCTTCCAGCGCTCTTTTGCTGTCGCCGACTCCGTATTCGTCCGCCTTATTTCCAAGCAAGATGCACCCCTGCGTATCTTTTGCAATATTGCCGCTATGGATGAGTATGCATCTATCTTTCGGCACTTTTTCATTAAAAAGTAATGGCAAAAGCCTTTGAAATTTGTCGCTTTCATGCCAGGTCGTTTGGTAAACTCCGGCCGGTATCCGCTTATCGCGGCCTCGCTCTACGGTATCCGGACCCGCGGGCTCAAGCGTAAAGCCCTCTAGCAGCACGCGCCTATCTTCCGAAACTAGGCGAAATCTGCCTATCGTGCCGTCATAAATCTCTTTAATTCTCTCGACTATCAGCTTCATTTTTTCTCCTTTATTTGATTAAATTTATCATTGCGACCGCGATCAATATAGCCGCCGCAATAATCACGAATTTCTTTGTGGACGGCTTCATTGTTTTATCCTTTTAAACGGGTTTATCGCCCAAACCGTTTGCAGGACTTTCTTATCGTTCTCGTCCATATACGTATGCTTGTTATCCTCGCGCATCCCGACTATGTCCATCAGCTTCCACCCTAGATAGATACGGCAGTACCATTTTGAGTTGCCGTAGCGTATCTCGCGGTAGTAGCCGAAACGTTCGCGCCCGTCTTTCATCTTGCATGTGACTAGGCACTCGGTCGATTTTTGCCCTTTGTTGTACGTTGCAAATACGTCACCTTGAGTGCGCACGGTGTTTGCGTCGATGTCCTCGACACGCACGCCTAGATACTTCGCGCTGAATACGCCTATGCGGTTGCGATACAACCAACAAAGGCGCGCAAAGTACGTCCTATTCTTGCCGTTTGGGAAATGCTCATTCCTCCAGCCGTCATCGCCATTAACCCCATAATCGGGGTCATCGAACCACGCCGCCCATCTCGGCAGCTTTTCGCTCTCCTTGCCGCAAAAAAGTAGTGCGATCGGCACGACGAAAAAGGCAAGTATCTCAAGCGGGATCTCGATGATGAAATTTTTGGCTACTTGGAGCCATTGTTTTAGGGTAGGTTTCATTTTAGCCCCTTTAGCTCTTCGTAAGGGAT
>CAUPYN010000001.1:0-30633 GCA_963515575.1 uncultured Campylobacter sp. | reverse complement strand
ACGCATTCGATGTCTTCCAGAAAGCTTTTATCTAGGTAAAAGCTGTTTTTATAGTAGGTATTTATCGCGCTATCGTTTTGTAAGATTTCAAATGCGCACCTAGCGATATTTGACGGCGTTCGGTAGACGTTTTTGAGGTTTTTTACCCGCCCCCTCATATCTATGCGCTCAAATTTTGGATGATGAAAGATATCTGCTATGCTATTCATCGTATAGGGGTAAAATTTCTGCGCCTCATCTATAAAAACACGCAGTCCTTTATCTCCTCGTAAATAACCCTCATAAATCCGGCCGGCATATCCTGCGTCTCGTCGCAAAGGACGTAGTCGATCGGGTGTTTTGCTAGATGAGCGCTAAATTTAGCTCTAAATTCAGCTATGGCTCCATCCGTTTCAAAGATTTTGTATTTTTCATCCAGGCTCGTCTTTTCGTCTATGCCGAGTTTTGCCTCGTTAAACCCAATGCGGTTTAAAAGCGAGATGATGGAGTATACGGCTATGCTTTGCTTCATAAACCTATCGCCGAAGCTTGATCTTATGTTTTCGGCTAGGTTTTTGTTAAAACAAAGCACTAAAAATTTCTCGCTATCGTCTCGCTCTAGCCTGTTTGCGACGAAATTTGCTAAAATCATCGTCTTGCCCGTGCCAGCTACTCCTCTTATCACGCGAAAGCCGCCCGTATAGCCGCTCATGATACTAAGCTGCTTACGGTCAAAAAACATAATCTCGTCTTTGGTAATTATCGGGATGATTTTTTGTTTTAGCTTGCTTTGACTGACCAGCATTTGTGAGATTTTTAGAAACTCTTTTTTGTTTGGGATGTGATCCGCAACGGATGAGTGAAAAAACCTGGCAAATATGTCGTTGTTGTTAGCTAAATCGTCTTTAAAAAATGTGTGGTTTTTAAAATTTTTATAGCTTGGATTTTTTTCATAAAATTTATCGGCCTCGTCCTTGCTAACAGATGGGAATATTACTCGGTATTCCACGTTTATAGGTACTTTTTTAAGTTCGGACTGTATTTTAGCAAGCAGCATTCTTTGATAAATTTTAACCTGTTCGTAAGGGTCATTTGCGCTATCTATCTGATTTAAATTTGACCAGTTTTTAACCTCGATGACGTAGATACCAAATACCGGATGAAGCAATAGCAGATCAATCTCCTTTGATGAGCCTGCTGCATCATCAAGAGTCGCTTTTGGGATGAGATAGTAGTTCTCGTCGCCTTTGGAGTTTAAAATTTTACCTATGGCTTCAAATACGTCCGCCTCGCCCTGCTCGCCTTTAAAAATTTTACTAAATATGCTTTTATTATGTTCAAGTGTTTTCCTTGGTTAAATTTGAAGTATTATAGCAGTTTTTAAAAATGTTTACTTGCCGGCATTTATAAATATCCTGCAAAATTTCTCCCGATCGTGCAGATAAGTCAGCCTCTCGCTCTCTATTTCCTTGCCGTTTTCGTCGACGAATACGCCTTGCGTCGAGCCAAGACTCTTTTTGGGCCAAAATTCGTAAAACGGCAACCTTTTAATATCGCTTTCTTTGACGCCAGAGCAGTAGCCGTTTGAAAATATCTCAAGTCCGAGGTAAGTTTTGTTGCCAATTAGGTTTTGCGCATCTTGATTCATGTTTTTCCTTGTTTATGGGCAAGTTTCGCCTAATTCATCCAAAAACTCGCCGGCGTATTTAATTACCACTGATAGCCTCGCTTGGCTAGCTGTTGCGAAAATTCATTTTGTGAATAAAATTTGAGTTCACCCTTGTCTAGTTTTTCAACGGCAGGTTTTAGTTTTGCAGCATCCGTCCGGCTTATCTCGCCGCTAAGTTCTATTACGTTGATTTTTTTGCCAAATAGCTGCTTCATAGCGTTAATAACATCGCTAGTCAGCGTAAAGCCGTCTTTGGTTTGAAGCATAACAGCATTCGTTATTTTTTGTTCCTTAAATTTTTACTTAATATAGCACGATTGATATTATTTTTGCCAAAGGTCAAATTTGCGGTTTCACGCCTCCACAACGCTAATCTTTGGGTCTTTTAAATTCTTATCGCAACCGGGGTTATAAATCATAGCGTGCTTTAGCCTGCATATATCTTTTAATGGACTATGAATATGTCTGCAAAGAAGTGGAGCTATGACGCACTTGCTAATAGCGTTATAAAGCTTTTGGCTACCGTAATTATCGCTGCTAGCGCCCACGGAAGCCTTTGTGTATGCAGGCGGTACATGAGATAGCAAAACATCACACTGGGCAAATTTTCATAGCTAGGCCTCAAATATGGAGCGCAACCGAATTTTATTCCGTCTATTTCTTTACGGCATTATCGGTGTAAATATTTGGGATATCGTTTAACCGCTCCTCCTCGTAAGCTAATCCTGCGTCGTGATTGTCACTGCAAACAAATCTGTCGCGTAGAGGATTGTCATTGGGATGTCTTGAATTTTATTGAAATTTTAGTATGAGTCGTATAAAAACGTTAGGCTCAAGATAAGTTAAGCGGATTTTTAGCTGCGACTTCATCTTGCTACCTATAAGACCTCTTATCATCTTTAGTAAAATATGATAGAAAGTTTTCGTATCTTTACTGTTATTATATCTAAATTCACACTCCTTTAGGTGCAACAGAAAATTCTCTTTCTTTATTCCTTTAAATTTAGCTAGTCTATGTTTAGCATATCCCCAGAAATTCTCAATACCATTTATATGATTTTTACCGTTAGCGTCTTGCAAAGTAGCGAGTAGAGCGTAGCTAAAATTCATTCTTAGAATGCTTGCTCTGTAATGAGCCAAGGCTGCGTAATCTACTAATCCGTCATAGGCCTTCCAGCAATCAGAGTATATAGTAGAACTATCAAGTTCGCTATATTGCGATAGTATAGGTATTAGTACATTTGCAGAACAGTTTTTAACTATCTGGGTATAGACCTTACCGTCACGCTTTAGCATTCCGTTTTGCTCGCAGTAACGAGCGAAGCGAAGTAAAAGTAGCTTTCGTCAATCTCAAAGCGAAGCTTCTAGGCGAGCTTGCAAGCTGGAAATCTCACCTGAAAACAACTTCAAATCATTGGCGACTACTGGGAGAGCCTAGACCAAAGCAATCGTTGGGGCGGTAACTTCAAAAGCTTTATAGATACTCCACACTTTGAGAGGCAATGCTAGCACAAAAAAATACATAAAAAATAAAAATATTTTTTATTGATAAAACCCCGATATAATCGGGTCTTTTAAAACTTCACAAACTCTATTATCAAAATGACCCCTTGACAAAAGCTTTAAAATCTTAGATATTTTTTCACGCTCTTTAGCCATTAAAATTCTGATATTTTTAGTTATTTTCTCAAAGAGAGCGCAAGCGCAAGGTTGATTGTTTTTTCTGAGATATTAGTAAATTCCGCTATTTTTACGGCTTCTATCGGCTGAGAAATACTATAGAATTTCTTTAAATTTCTTTTCCGAAATTCGGGAACGGATTATATATTTATTTTTTAACTTCGCTACGCTCGTTACTTTTCAAGAGCATAGCTCTCATCGCAACTTAATGCTCCTTATGTTTGCATTGAGTTGCGTTGAGCCTAAATCAATATTTAAGATTATATCCGAGAGAAATTTAATCAAATTTACCGCAGATGCTTGTCGATGAGGCCCGTTACGATAGCGCGGATACCAGCATGCACGCCGCCTAGCTCGCGCTCTATCTTTGCGATGAGCTCGTTTTTAGCCTGCACTGCGCCCTCCACGCCAAGAAGGTTGGTAAATGAGTTTTTCGCGCCGTCGTTATGCGTCGGCTTACCCGCCGTTTCGGCGCTTTGCGTCGCGTCGATGATGTCGTCTGCGATCTGAAACGCTAGTCCCAGATCAAGCCCGATGTCGTATATGCGCGTAGCCTCCGCCTCGTCTAGTCCCGCCACGACGCAGCCTGCTTGCAAGCTCGCCGCGATGAGGCGCGCGGTCTTGTGGATATGCAGAAATTTTAGCTCTTCAAGCCCTAGCTTTTGATTTTCGAAATAGCAATCCACCGCCTGCCCTAGCGCCATGCCGTAGATACCGGCGTTTTGGCTTAGGATCTCGACGCATTTTATGCGCGCATCCGCATCCAGCGGGGCTTTTGCTGTCTGATAAAAGGCGTGGGTGTTTAGCGCGTCGCCAGCTAAAATCGCCGTCACTTCGTCAAATTTGACGTGCAAGCTAGGCCGTCCGCGGCGCAGATCCGAGTCGTCCATTGCGGGCAAATCGTCGTGGATGAGCGAGTAGCTGTGCATCGTTTCAAATGCTAGCGCGACGTGAAACGCCGCCTCTTTGCGCTCAGGACGCACCGCCGCCACGACGCCTGCGACTAGCATCGCGCGAAAGTGCTTGCCGCCCGATTTTAGCGTGTACGAAAGCGCCTCGTCAAAGCATGGATGAAAGCTAGGCGAGCTTGGCAAATGCGCGCTCAAAAACGCCTTAAACTCGGCCAAAAGCGCGTCCTGATCGGCGGTGTTAAGAGCGGTTTGGTTTGCATGCGGCTGTAAATTTGCACCCGAGGTAAAACATGAGTCTTTTGCCGCGTTTAGCGAGATCAAATTTGATCGGTTTTTCGGGCTTTGAGTCGGATTTTCGGAGATGGTTTTGGCGTTAGTCGAGTTTAAAATTTGAGAGCGATTTTGAGACGAGATCGCACGCAAACTCTGCGCTAAATTTCGCTTTTGCTCGGCGCTAAATTTTTGAAATGTCGCCGGTTTTACAAGCGACGATCCAGGAGCCTGATTTCGCGCAAGATCTCTGCTGTTTTTGCAGGCTAAATTTGAAACTTTCATTTCCGTAAAAGTTGCGCGCTTTAGAGGGTTTTTGGACGATTCAAGAGCCTTGGTCCCATTAAATTTACATGGTAAAATCAGGCTGCGCGCGCTCGGTAAATTTTCGTCCGAATTTGTATTAAAAACCCGTGCCAAACTCGAGCTTTGCGGCAAGGTTTTAAAGCGAGCGAAATTTGATTTTAAAGCTTTATTTTCCGCATAAATTCGCAAGTTCAATCTTTCCTTAGAGTTTTTATGATTTTGCATTTTTTCTCCGTTTTATTTTTGTTTGATAAAGGCAGATCCCAAATCGCTCTAACCGCCGAACAAATCCTTGCTTGCGCTAAATTTACTTATTTTGCAAGGCTACGTAACGCCTCTAAAAGCTGTGATTTTACGCCGCAAGCGAGCAAAGTCGTCCGTTTCGTAGCGAGCTAAATTTAACGGGCGGATCGCCTTGCCACTAGATTAAGCCGCGGCACAAAAAGCTTAAATTTACGCCCGAAAAAGCCGTCTTGCACTTAAAGCTCGGCGGTCGTAACGCGCGAAAATTAAATGCGTCCAAAAATAAGCTAACTTTGACGCAAGGATGCCTAGAGCGCCGCAAAGCCGGACGAATCTAGCGCGGATTTTTTTGCGAAACAAACAAAAACGACCCAAAAGCTAAATTTGCGTCCGAATCTAGCGCCGCAAAACAAGCAAATCTATCGTCGCGGCCGTCCAAAAACGCCTAGAACCTACCGCGCGTTGTAAAAAAAGTCAAAGCCGTCTCGCCTAAAAAGCAAGCGTTGTCCTCGATTTTTAGCTATGAGCGCAAGGGCTTCTTTGCGATTTTTCACGACTTTAGCGCCTACTTGTATCAACTTGTCGCCGACTCTGAGGCCAAACCTCGCCGCATCCGATTCCCCGTCCACGCTCTTTACTCTTAGTTTTTCGTCAAACGTCAGTCCGTAGAGCTTTCGCACGCTTGAAGCATCCGTATTTGGCGCGGGCTGCGGTTTTGGGGCTATTTTTGTGATATTTTCGTCCGTTTTAGGCGCGGTTTTTAGTTCTTTTTTTACCTCGTCTGAAACCGCAATGCTAAATTTTACTACGCCTTCGCCGCGCTTTATCTCAAATTTGAGCCGCTCGCCCTTTTTGGCGAACAAAATCCTCTCGTTTAGCTCGCGCAGGCTCTGCATTTTCTCGCCGTTTACGCTTAAAATTTCATCCCCTGCCATCAGCGCCGCGCCGCGTCCGAGCGGATCGACTCCTTTTACGTAGAGTTTGCCCTCCCGCTCCTCAAATACCGCGCCCACGTCGCCGTAGTACACGTCTTTATACGCCGCAAAGTGCCTTAGATAGCGGCTCGGGACAAATTTATCCCCGCCCACGGCGATACCGCGTAGTTTGCAGCATGGGCTTAGCACTGCGCCCGTGCCGTTTACGTCAAATGTGAGCGCGTCCAGCTCGCCTAGAGCCTGCGCCTGCGCCTTTACGTGGCCGTAGACGGTTGCGTTTAGATCGCGAGTGACGCTGACCCAGTCGCTTTTTTTCGTCGCGTTATCATCAGCCATCTTTACAGGCTCGAGTTTGGCGTCCGAGGCGACCAGATAGAGGCCCAGATATGGGTCAAATTTGACGTAGTTTTTCACGGGAGTTTCGCCTTTTGGCACGGCGATTAGATTTGGCGTGATCGCGATGCCGCCGTTACCCGCGATGTTTACCATGGCGGGCAGGTTTTTCTCAAAGCAAGCGTTAAAATCATCCTGCGTCGGGCGCGGCTCGGCTCTAAGGGACGCGGCAAACGCGCAAATCACAAAAACCGCAAAAAGCGGAGAGCAAAATTTGCTGGCTAAATTCGGTGACAAATTTGGAGCCAAATTTGTCGCTATTTTAGCACTCAGACCGGTTTTTTGCGAAATTTCACGCGGGTTTAAAGAAATGTCGTATTTTACTGAACGAGCGCGCAAATTTGAGCTTAAATTTACCGCGCTCTTTACGGCACGAGCGGCGCAAATTTGGCTCGCAGACGTAGCAGAATTTAAGCCTGAATTTACTGGTCCGTTTTGTTTATCGGCAGCGCAAATTCGCCCTCCCCTCAAAGGCAAATTTGCTAGCGCGAGCCCCAGAACCGCGTCCAAACGGCGCGAGAAAGCTGCGCGTTTCATTGCCCTATTCCCATGCCGGCAAACCCGCCCAGCATCCTTGACGCAGCGTTTTTGCGGTCGTCCTCGATCATCTTTAGCACGTCGTTTACGGCGCTAATAAGCAAGATCTGCAAGCTCTCCTTGTCCTCTAGCAAGCTGTCGTCGATGCTGATATCGAGCACCTCGCCCTTGCCGTTTGCCCTGACGCTGATGAGCCCGCCGCCGCTTTTTACGCTAAATTCGCGCTTTTGGCTCTCCTGCTCGATTTCTTGCGCCTTTTTTTGCGCCTCCTCGAACATCTGTCCCATTTTTGAAAAATCGATCCCCTCAAACATAAACATCCTTTCAAATTTCGCGTTATTTTAGCCAATTTAAGCTAAATTTACTTTTTTTGGGCTTTATAATGCAAGTTTCGTTCCCGCCTTTAAAACTCGCGGCGGACACGAGCGCAGACTGGCAAATTTAAGTCCGAAAAGCCGTCAAATTTGAGGGTAATTTTTATCAAAAGGGGCTAAAATGGGCGACCGGGGTTACAAAGCGTACGAAAACGACGAGGCGGCGGACTGGTTTGCGAGATTTTGGGAGAGTAAAAATTTCGACCTAATAGAAAGTACGGCGGCGAATTTCGATCCGAAAAACGAAAATTATGATGAGATCAGGGCGGTCGCGTATATTTTGGAGCGTTTCGGTTCGCCGTATGCGTGTCCGTCGGATTTTTTAGATAAATTGCAACCGACTATCCGGAAAGTCGTTACGATTTTGGAAAATATGATCGACCCGCCAAGCGACGAATGGGCTTTTCTTGAAATTTGGGAAAACTCGCTGCAGATAATAGACGAAGTTAAGCGGCAAATCGCGGAGCTAAAAGAGCATTTAAGGTAGCGCGGATCTGGCGGGCGCTAAATTTAGATCATTTCGCCAAATTTAAAAGCTGCGCAAAGCGCGACAAAATAAACTATTGAAAGCTAGAGCCACCCTAACGAACGCGCGTCAGATATCTTTAAAGCTCGCCGCGACCGATTTTTCCAGATTTTTCGCCTTACCCAGGATTGTGATCGCCTTTTGCTTGCATTTGTTCACGCATCTATAACAAATCGTGCAGCGCTCGCCGAATCTTGCTTTGTCGTGCGCGATTTTTATATTTTGCATCGGACATGATTTCGCGCACTCGCCGCATTCGCTGCATCGCGCCATATCTAGGCTCGGTTTGCGCTTAGCAAAGGGCGTTTTGTCCCAAATTTTCATCCAGAGCCGCTGTCCCAAAAGTCCCGCGATACGGCATAGTATGCCTAGCCCCTCTTGCAGCGGCTTACCCGCGGCAAATGCCTCCGAGGCGCGCTCTAGCTTGGTGTTTGCCTCCTTGATCACGCGCTCGTTTTTCTGCGCCGAATAGCTAAAAATCGCCACGTCGAGGATAAATGCAGGCATTCTAACGTGCGCGCCACCCGTTATCTTCGCGCCCGCCCGCCTTAGGATCCTAGCCGCGCAGCCCGCTCTGTCGCCGCTAAAAATCTCCATCGTAGCGATGATAAAGACGTTTTTGCCGCGAAAATTCGCGCTGTTTTCGCAAATAAACTCGCGCACGATCTGCGGCAGGTCGCTAAAGTAAACGGGATAGGCGAGGATCACGTCATCATGGTGCTTTAGCAGCTCGCTGCAGGCCTCGTCCCAGGTCAAACCACGGGGATATCGCCGCCCAGGCGCTCTATAAATCTCTGCGTGCAATGCTTCGTGTTGCCAGTGGAGCTAAAATAAATCGCTATCATTTTGCGAATCCTTTAAATTTAGGCGCAAAATTTTGTCCATTTTCGCCAAATTTTGCCGCCTGCGTCAAATTTAATGCCAAATGGCGGTAAAATTTAAACAAATTGATATTTGACGCGTTCGCCGCTTGGCTGATTTTATCTATTTGCTAACGACTACCGCGTATCTTTGTCTAAATTTTACCGCAAATTTGCCAAATTTATTTTTGGAATTTCCCCAAACGCGGTAGTTTTTGAAAAAAATTTATCTCAAATGAGCTCAAATCCGCCTATGCTGTGATCTTTTGCGCTTTATAGGCAAAGCGTAAATTTTATTCTCTGTAAACCATTGCGTTTTAGCTAGCGATGCAGTAAATTTTAATATGCAGATTTTCCAAACAATAAAAATTCAGCGCGAAAGTTCATCCGCGGCACCAAATTTCACGCTCGAAAATCTAAATTTAGCGATGTAAAATTTACCGAGCAAAGCAGCGTGGCTAAATTTAGCTATAAATTTAAGAATATTGCTCAAAATTTGCCGCCTACTCGTATGTCCGTCCCATTTCGAGCAGCTCGCCGACCATTTCCCAGCCGCCGCGCACGGGTGCGTCCTCGCCCGTGTGGTCCATCAGGCCGCGCGCTCCGCACTCTAGCAGCGAAAACGGATCGAAATTATACCAGCCATGCCCGCTCGGAGAGACGATACCGAAAAACTTGCTCTCATCCGCAAGCTGTCCGCTAGCGCGCATCCTGCTAAGCTCCGCAAGCTGAAATTTTATGACCTCTGCGGAATACGCAAGCCCGCCGTGCTTGTCTGCGGCCTCGAATTTTAGGGGTTTATTGGTTTTTGGTCTCAAGAACCCGCCTCGCGCTGTTTTTGCAGAGACGCTACCGCTTGCTGCGATAGAATTTTGCTCTTGCGTCCTGCTCTCGTCGTTTTCGCGATCGCCGTTCGTAAATTTTGCCTCGCTTAGTGCGGTTTTAAAATTTACGGATCTGCTTTCGTCAAATTCTATCTCAAAACCCTCCGGTAGGTAGCGCATTATATCCGCAGCGGTTTTTGGCTCCTCCGCCGAACGAAACGTATCGCCGCCCGCAGGCGCATCTTTGCAGAAGTGCGCAAGCTCGGGCGCACGCTCTATCTCAAGCCACGCCTCGTTAAATTCCGCCCTCTTGCTCTCAAATGCCGCGCTTAGGATTTCAAGCATTAGCTCTGCGCTAAAGGGCTCGCCGCCGCGTACCTCAAGTAGCTTCAAAAGCGCAAGTAGATATGCATCTAGCTCCTTGTTTGCGGCCCTGCTCGCTTCAAATTTTTCCACCGTTTCGCAGACGGCGCCATAAAATTCTCCGTAGTTCAAATTTACTCCTTTTTTTGTGGACCGGCAAGCGGCTATAGCGGGCGGTTTGGAGTGAAATTTGGCGCGAATTGCGCCTCTTGCGCGCGGTGAACAGGCGCGCCTACGCACAAGAGAGCAAAATTTGCGCAAAGAGCTAGCGCTTATAGCCGTAAATTTTTAAGCTTTCCTCGCCAGACTCCATCTCAAATTTACCCAAGCGCTCTAAATAGCGCGCTATGGCGTCAAGGTCTTGGCTTTTGTGCCCTGGCGGTAGCAGCGCGCCGCGGCTTGCGAAGTCGTAAAATTTTGCAAATTCTATGTATTCTATCTCGGCGTAGAGGGTGGGCTTTTCGCTTGTCGTGAGGCGCTGCGAGATGTAGTTTTCGCAGATGCCTTGCGCGTAGTCTGCGGCGGGCAGGGCGAATCTGATCTCGTTTACGCAGGAGCCAAAGATTTCATAGATCTCGCACTGCCTAGCGGGCGAGCCTCCGGCGCAGATCGCCGAAAAGAGCTTGCGCCATTTTGCGTCGCTCATAAAGCCGAAGCGAAACTAGGCTATTTTACCCAGCCGCGCTTTGTATCTTTCGTAGTGCTGCGGCGAGGCGAAAAGCTCCTCGAGGCGCGGCGCCATGCTATTTTACGATCTCGTTTTGTGCGTTTACCTGCACGATTTTCGGCTCGAAATCTCTCGCTTTTTTGGCGCTCATCTGAGCGTAGGCCACAATGATGACGATGTCGCCGACGCAGACTTTGCGCGCGGCCGCGCCGTTTAGGCAGATCTCGCCCTTTTTATCGCCGCGGATCACGTATGTAGCGAAGCGCTCGCCGTTATTGACGTTTAGGATCTCGACTTTTTGATATTCGCAAAGCCCTGCAGCCTCGATGAGCTCGGGTCCGATCGTGACCGAGCCTACGTAGTTGAGGTTGGCGTCCGTGACGCGCGCGCGGTGGATTTTGCTTGATAAAATTTCGATTTTCATCCGATTTTCCTTTGATTTTTGCGAAATTATACTATAAATTCGGCTTTTACGGGCAAATTTACGCGATCTTGCTACGCGCCGTTTTTGCGTGCTAGTTGCGGGCATTATTTGGTGCGTTTTGCTCCCGTTTTAGAAGACGGCTTGTATTTTTGATAAATGAGTAAATTTAGTAAAAAAGAATAAGCCGAGTAAATTTAATGGTACAAAGCATTTTTGACCCGTAAAATCGCAGTAATTCAATGAACTGAACAAAAAGCAAAGCTGGAATTTAGCTTAAAGCAATGCAAAATCGGCGTGAGAATTTGCTCCGTTTTGATGCGTAAACCGCGATAATTCTAACGTCAAAACGGATAAATTTCTAGTTAAATTTTAAAAATACGTAGGCAAAATCGCAAATTTAACTCAAATCTGCCGCAGTCGCATACGTGAAATTTATTAAAATCAAATTTTAAGCCCATCTGCGGCGATTTGAGTTAAACCGCGAGCAGGCGCGGGCTTAGTTGCGTAAAAGTTCGCGCACGACCTCTTTGTCGCTAAACGGATATTTTACGCCCTTAATCTCCTGATAGGTTTCGTCGCCCTTGCCTAAAATCACCAAAATTTCATCCTGCGCGAGGCTTGCAAGCGCGTATTTTATCGCATCTTTGCGGTTTGCGATACACTTTACGTGCTCGTTCATATCTAGGCCGCCGCATATCTCGGCGATGATACTTTCCGGCTCTTCGCTGCGGGGGTTGTCGCTGGTGACGACGAGTCTGTGCGCGTATTTTTGCGCTATTGCGCCCATTTTAGGGCGTTTGGTGCGATCTCTATCGCCGCCGGCGCCAAAAACCGCGACGATTTTGCGATGGCGAAGCGCGTTTAGCACCTTTTCTATACCGTCTGGAGTGTGCGCAAAGTCCACGATCACGAGCGGCTCGCGGCTCACGACCTCCATGCGCCCCTCGACGCCCTCAAATTCTGCCGCCGCGCGCGCGATCTCATCTAGCGGCCGATCCGTCAGCGTTGCGACGCAAGAGACGGCTGCGATGAGGTTGTAGAGGTTAAATTCGCCGTGCAAATTTGAACTTAGCGCCATTTGCCCGCGCGGGGTTTTTAGCATCGCGCGTATGCCGCCTTCTAGCGAGTACTCGCCGGGCGCAAAGTCCGCGTCAGCGTGAAGCGCATATGTTAAGGCGTTTGCAGGGTTAAATTTGATCCCGCCGCGGTCGTCTATGTTTATGAGCTTTGGCGCGTCGTCTGCGAAAAACTCGCTCTTTACGCGCGCGTACTCTTCAAGCGTACCGTGGTAGTCGAGATGGTCTTGGGTCAAATTCGTAAAAATTTTCATCGCAAAGGATAGGCTCTCGATGCGTTTTTGCGCGATGGCGTGCGAGCTAACCTCCATCACGAAGTACTTGCAGCCGCGCTCGCTAGCGGCTTTGAGGTAGCTAAGCGTGCGTAAAATTTCGCTCGTCGTTAGCGCCTTGTCGTCTATGCGTTCGCCGTTTATAAAGGCGCCGCGAGTACCGCATAGACCGCATCCGTAGCCTAAATTTAGCAGCGTAGCGCAGATAAGCGCTGCGGTCGTGGTCTTGCCGTTCGTGCCCGTGATGCCGATGATTTTGATGTTCTCGTCGATGCCTAGCAGTCGTTTGCATTCGCTCAAATTTATTACTTTTGCGCCCTTTGCCAGGGCATCGGCTTCAAATTTGGCGTTTGCCGCCGTTTTAACGAAATAACAACCCGCTTCGCAAACGCTAGAGTTATCAGTAACAAAGCCTTCTTTAACGTAAATTTTCATTCTGCGCCCTTTTGTTGATTTCGCGAGCCAGCGCGCTTAGCCGTTCGTCGCCGACAAACATCACGGCCGCAGTTTCGATGTAGTTTAGTCCCATTTCGATGAAGTCGTTTTTGATAAGATTTTGCAAAAACTCGAGGAAATCGTCGCGGTTGTCGATCATCACGCGCGTGGAAAACATAATGTCCTCAAAGACGCTTTTAAACCCGCCGCGCCTAACCGCATCCATGAAGTCGGCGTAGCTAATGGCGTTTTGCTCCTCGTGATCCTCGTCTTCGTCGATTTTTGCCTCAAGCGCGCCCAAAATTTCGTCCAAATCCGCAGGACTCATGCCCAATTTGTCTTTTAGCTTAAATATCTCAAAAAGCGTCATCGCCTCGTCGCGGCGGGTTTTAGCAAGCGAGCAAAGCGTGATGAGAAAGAGTAGTTTTTCGTCCGGTTTTTTGTCGTAGGCGAGCGAAAAATAGCTCGCGGCGGCGTCAAATTCGCCCTTGTTAAACGCTCTTAGCCCCGCTTTTTTATAATCAGTCAAATTTAACTTCCTCGCCGATGGGGATATTTACGACGCTAAGTTCGGGGTGGATATCCGTGCGCAACTGGCGCTCGATGCCGTATTTTAGCGTAGTAGTGCTAGCTGCGCAGCCGTGGCAGTGGCCGGTGAGGCGGACGTAAATTTTGCCGTTTTTGATACCTAGCAGCTCCATGCCTCCGCCGTCGTTTTCAAGCATCGGCATAACCTTTTGCAAGCTCGCTTTTACGGGCTTTAAAAGCTCTTCGTCGGTAAATGGAATCATTTTTCGCCTTTTAAATTTTTTTGGAGTATTATAGCAGATAAAATTTTAAATGCGCTACGCCGGCTCGTTTGAAATTTAACTCGTTCTAGCGCGAGCGGCGATTAAATTTAGCCTTTTTGCCGCATCTTTGTTTTTTTTATGTTTAAAATTATATAATCGCTTAAATTTATTTAAGGAGAATCTATGAAAAAAACGGCCTTGTTGCTAGTCGCGCTTTGCGCGTGCACTCTAGCCAAAGACTACGAATACGCGCTTGAAAGCACCTCGCAAAAGATATACGAAGAGCCGACTCTTAGCTACGTTACGCGCCAAATTTACGACGCCAAAGCGCGCAAAACGCAGGTCGTTACCGAGTCCGAGCTAAAAGACGGCGGCAAAAATAGATACAAAGAAGTAAGCTACTTCGGCAAGGACGGCGAGCTGGTTAAATTTTACGCCTATGATTATGACTTCAAGGCTGAAAAATGGCGCAAGATAAACGAATATAAAGCAAGCCTTAAAAACGGAGTATCTACGCAGGAGACGACGGGCTACGTTCGAGGCGTTAAAAACGCTAGCAAAACCGTCTCAAAACGCGCAAACGGCGTATATGAAGAGACCGGATACGAACTAAAAACGGGCAAATGGCAAAAATCGTCTCTTGCTCGCACTACCTATAACAGAAGCGGTCAAAACGAGCTAACCGTTTATAGCGTTTGGGACGGTGCAAAATGGCAGCCTAAAGAAAAAATGCTCTATCTCTACGACGCAAACGAGCAGCCTATAGGTTATGAAAGGTCGCTGTTTGAAAACGGCGCGTGGATACCGTCTCAAAAAGAGATCATTGCAGGCGACGTTCGCGGTGAATACGAGCGCGTAAGCAGCGTCTACGTAGACGGCGCATGGCAAAACTCGCAGATGTCTAGGCACGAGGCCGCAAACGGCAAGGACGTGACGATAACTTCTGTCTGGGATAACGAGAAAAAAGAGTGGAAAAACAGCTACAAAGACGTGATTGTAGTTAGCGGCGCGGACTTTGAGACGGCGGCGTTTTCGTGGGATAACGAGAAAAAAGAGTGGAAGCAGGAGTTTTCTAGTCGCAACGTCTATGATAAGTCTGGAGAGCGTCTGCTTACGCAGCGATACTGCGCCAAAGACGGCGATAAAAAGCTAGTCTACGGCTACGATGCGCGCGGCGATAACGTGAGCGTAGATGTCTATGAGCTAGTTAGCGACGCAAACGGCAAAGGATGGGCGCAAAAAGAGCGTATCGAGGCGACTTTTGATAGCGATATACTCGCCGACGACGTAGTATACGGCGGCTCGCTGATGTCCTTTGATATGCAAAGCAAGCACGCGATGACCGCTTATAAAAGATACGTTTTTACGGACGGCAAGCCTAAGCTAGCCCAAGAGCGCGAATGGAGATACAAAAGGCTAAAATAAATTTAGTCGGCGTTTGAGCGTTAAATTTATCGGCCCCGGTAGCGTTTGCTAAATTTAGGCTTTTGCCGCGCCTCGGGGATATGATTTGCGCGCTAACGCATAGGTATCTAAAAAACTAAAATTTAGGAAAAATATGCGAAATTTAGAGCAAATTTTAGCGTCGCTAGACGAGAGCGCGCAAAAGGTTTTGGTTTTAGGAGGCGCAAAGCACCCCGTTTGGGACGATGCGAACGAGGTTTTCGCGCTAGCTACGAAGCAAATTTTAGATAAAAGCCTAGGGCGACAAGAAGGCGCGGATTACGGCGGGACGGTTAAATTTTACGATGCCCGGCCGGTTGCTTTTATCGGCGTACATGCACAGATGATCGGGCGAAAAAGCATAGGATTTTTACTCACGGGGCGGCATCTTTTGGTTAAATTTGACGCCTCCGCCGCAAACGCGGACGAAGTAGCCGCGACGTTTAGGCTCGGCGAGCATTCGCCTGACGAGCTGGAAAATCTCGCGTGGCAAGAGCTGGAAAAATGCGAATTTGAAATCGAGGACGAGATGAAAGCGGCGATGAAAAGGGCGCTAAAAGCGGTCTTGCAGGCGGTTTTCGAGGAGGGCGTTAAGGCCGAGGAGCGCACGATCGCGGATAAAATTTTGGAGCTTGAGCTGGGCGAAGCGCTAAGAACGCCGCTTGACGAGACGAAGCTGCTATCAAAATCGCTTAGCGTCTTTAAGCCCGTCTCGCCGATACTTCACAGCCTTGACCGCTCGCTTTTTGGTAAGCCTTACGGCGTGATACTGGACGAGCGCGGACTTATTAGCCGCGAGCTGATGGAAGAGCCCGTTTTTAGCTCATGGAACGAGATCGGGGGCGCGCAGATCGAAGTAAAAGAAGACGCCGTAATAATTGGCGAAAAAGAGCATAAGATACCGTTTGAGCTAAAAGATAAAAAAGAAAATTTCGCCGAGTTTTTAAAATTTACGGCGCAAGCTAGGGCGTAAATTTAGCGCGTTTTGTTCGAATTTGCGCGTAAATTTAAGGAAAAATATGAAAAATTTGCTCTTAGGCGCGGTCGCGGTCTTGGCGTTTTGCGGTTGTGCGGGCTTGAAGCCTAGCGCGGACAAGGACGTCGCTTTAATCGACGTGCCCGAGGAAAACTGGACGAGATACGAGGATACGGACGGCGCGTTAAAAGAGGTCGCGTTTTTCACGGCGTTTTTCTCCGAGCGGTTTCGCGCGTCTTTTAAAAACGGCGAAAAGATCGGCTTTACGCTAACCAAACAAGAAGGCAAAAAGCTGCCCGTAATGCTGGGCGACATGTATAAGACCCAAGACGGCGCGTTTACGGTCGCGGGACTAGACGCGGGGGAGCGCGAGTGGAGCGGCGACGAGAGGCTGCGAAGGTCAAGGCGGATCAAAATTTACGAATTTAAAGAAGGCTCCGTCAAGGTAACGGATTATGAGGCAGAGGGTGGCGTCTGCGAGGCGTTTTACGCGGGCAAAAAGATAAGCATGGCGAGCGTAGAAAGCCGTGATAGCGAGGATGCGCGTCAAATTTTTGCCGTGCGAACGCAAGGCAAAATCTCGCTTGAAGGCATCAAAATTTTTAGCTCGCAAGAAAACTCTTTGCCGCAAAACCCGCTCGCCTCAGACGAAAAAGGCTCGCGCGGCGCGCAAGCTAACGGGGTGACGCTAGCTAAGCAAGCCCAAACGCTAAAAAACATCGTCTGCGCGGGGTTTGGCGGAAAATAAATTTGGGTTTTGTCGGCTAAAAACAGGCGAGACGGAGCGAAACGGCGTTAAGCCGCTACGTCGCTTGGACGCAAAAAGCGCAGATCACTACGGCGGGAGTCGCAAAGGCAACGCCATAGGCGAATCGTAAATTTAAGCGCGCTTATCGCTATTTTGTTAGCTTGGTGCGGACGGCGATAGCGACGGCGCGGGACGGAACGCCGCCGGAAAAATTAAATTCGCGCCGAAAAATTTTGAGATTTGCGCGACACGAGGAAAATTTAGCCGCATTTTACCGGCTTTAAAATTTAAAGCGGCGTCGGCTTTGCAAATTTTATAAAACCCAAAAAAGGCGCGAATGCTTGCGTAAATTTAAACCGGGAAGTAAAAACAAATCCAAAAACGCTTGCAAAAATACGGCTGGGGAAGCTCAAATTTAGTCGGCTCGGTAAATCGCAAAATGTAAGCGCGTGTTGCTTGCGGCGGCTTTGAGTCGCTCATTTTTGCTTGCGGCGTTGCTTGGCAGCGCGTTATGTGCCGAAAATAAATGTCGCCCGCGCGTTTTGGGCGTCCTTGATTTCAAAAAACGGCTTAAATTTTCTTGCTATGCGCGGCTAAAAGGCGATTAAATTTTATTTGTGTATAATTGCAAGTAAAAGTCTTGCCGGTCTAGCACGTCCGCAAAAGCACAGTAAAGGCGAGTTAAACGGCAAGCAGAGCCAAAAAGGAGAGAAAAATGCTAAAAAAGATGGCGGATACGATAAGGTTTTTATGCGCGGATATGGTGCAGCAGGCAAACAGCGGGCATCCTGGCGCGCCGATGGGGCTAGCCGACGTCATGGTCGTGCTGGCTAAATTTCTAAATCACAATCCTAAGAATCCAAACTGGCTAAACCGCGACAGGCTCGTATTTAGCGGCGGTCACGCAAGTTCGCTCGTGTATAGCTTTTTGCATCTTAGCGGCTACGATCTTAGCCTTGATGATCTAAAAAACTTCCGCCAGCTGGGCTCTAAAACCCCTGGTCACCCCGAGATCCACACCAAAGGCGTCGAGGTCGCGACGGGGCCTCTAGGACAGGGCGTGGCAAACGCGGTGGGCTTTGCTATGGCGGCAAAATACGCGGCTAATCTGCTAAATGAACCTGAAAACGCCGTCATCGATCATAAAATTTACTGCCTTTGCGGCGACGGAGACTTGCAGGAGGGCATCAGTTACGAGGCCTGTGCGGTCGCGGGCAACCTGCGCCTAGACAACCTCGTGCTGATCTACGACTCAAACAACATCACGATCGAGGGCGACACGAGTATAGCTTGGAGTGAGGACGTGAAGGCGAGGTTTGAGGCGCAGGGCTGGGACGTCGCGCGTATCGACGGCCACGACTACGATCAGATCGAGTTTGCGCTCGAGCAAGCCGCCGAGAAGGAGCGCCCGTATCTCATCATCGCAAACACCCGCATCGCAAAGGGCGCGGGCGAGCTAGAGGGCAGCCACCACAGTCACGGCGCGCCGCTTGGCGAGGAGACCATAAAGGCTGCTAAAATCGCAGCGGGCTTTGATCCTGAGCGCAAATTTGCTATCGACGAGGACGTGCTGATTCGCTTCCGCGCCGTGATAGAAAAGGGCGACCTAGCTGAAGCTCAGTGGAATCAAAAAGTGCAAAATTTAAGCGCCGAGAGTAAAAATATGCTAAATTCGCTACTAAATCCCGATTTTAGCAAGATAAATTTCCCTGATTTTAGCGGCAAAAAGCTAGCCACGCGCGACAGCAACGGCGTCATCATGAACGAGATCGCGCGTGCGCTGCCGGGCTTTATCGGCGGTAGCGCGGATCTGGCGCCGTCAAACAAAACCGAGCTAAAAGGCATGGGCGACTTCCCTAACGGACGCAACATCCACTACGGCATCCGCGAGCACGCTATGGCCGCGATAAACAACGCGGTCGCCAGATACGGGCTTTTCTTACCGTTTAGCGCGACGTTTTTTATATTTAGCGACTATCTAAAGCCGTCTGCGCGTATCGCTTCGCTGATGAGCGTTAGGCACTTTTTTATCTTTACGCACGACAGTATCGGCGTGGGCGAGGACGGCCCGACGCATCAGCCTATCGAGCAGCTTAGCACGCTTCGCGCGATGCCGAACTTTTACACCTTCCGCCCGGCTGATGGCAACGAAAACGCGCTTTGCTGGAAGGCGGCGTTAAATTTACGCGCTCCAAGCGCCTTCGTGCTAAGCCGCCAAGGCCTAGCTCCGCTTGAAAAAGGCGAATTCGGCAGCGTAGAAAACGGCGCATATCTGCTAAAACGCGCGCAAAACGCTAAAATCACGCTAATAGCTAGCGGTAGCGAAGTGGAGCTTTGCGTCAAGGCGGCTGAAATTTTAGCCGCTCGCGGTATCGGCGCGAACGTCGTATCCGCCCCGTGCTTTGACCTGCTTTGCGAGCAGCCGCGCGAATACGTAGAGCAGATCATAGATCCGGCGACCAAGGTCATCGCCGTCGAAGCCGCAAGCGCGCTGGAGTGGTATAAATTCGCGGATGAAATCTACTCGATGAAGAGCTTTGGCGAGAGCGGCAAGGCGGGCGCATTATTCGAATACTTCGGCTTCACGCCTGAAAAGATCGCGGAATTCGCGCAAGAAACGGCGAAGTAAATTTAGCCTTTATGGCGCGCGTTTTAGGGCAAAATTTAAAATTAATTTTGCCCTGATTTTAATCAAATTTGGCATCAAAATCTCCGAATTTTGGTTTGAGCTTAATTAACGGCGAAAATCGCCTTGCCTGGTTAAATCCTAGCGGCGCAGACCTGCGTAACTTATAAAGCTTGCTTATATAGGGAGTCAAATTCGGCGATTTGACCGACGTTTCTAAATTTAATCCAAACGTCGCTTGGTTAAATAAATATTAATTTTAGGAGATAAATTTGAAACCCGAAGATATCGCCTTAAACGAGCTTTGTATGTTTGAGTTTTACATACCTCAAAGCGACAAGCCGATTTTGGCGGATTTATCGCTGCCGTTAGAGGAAGGGGCGTATCCTTTGATGCAATAGCTAAAGGTCAAAGTAGCCAGACTCATAAACCTATCGGCAACATGGTATCCGCTCGCCGTAAAAAAGATAAAAGACGAATTTAACGGCAACGTCGATTTGCGGCTCGTCGGTCTAAATATCCTAACGGACGAAACGCAAAAAGAGTTTATCTTTGGTTTAAATTTCGACGTTTCCAAAGATGAAGAACACGGCATAGGACTGCAAACGTCTTTTCCGAGCTTTGAAATAATCAAACACGGCGATGCGGAAGCGTCGATGTTTTTGGATTATTAAAGGGCGCCAAGCTAAGCGCGGCTTAGGCACGCCAATACTTAACGGCGAGCGACGTGAAATTTGATTAAATTTACAGAGTAAGCCGCTACAAAAGACTAGACTGTGGACAAATTTGATTTATTAGCCGAGTTTAAGGCTAAAAACGATATCGCTCTTTAGATGCTTATAAAGAGATAGCGTCACTAAAAATACTATGGCGACCTTTAATAGATTATTTACGCTACTATTTTTCTTATAAATTCGGTACCGAGCCAAACCCTAATCATCCGATTTGGTTATCGATAAAAGACAGAAAATGGATTGATTTAAATTTATTAAAAAGATCAAAAATATTTTTATCTAAAACATGGATCGGTTTAGATTTCGATAAAACCAAACCCGAAATTTGCAAGGGAGACGAGTGGATAAACGTATTGATAGATGCGAAGGGCGGCAACTTGCGAGACATTTATCTGTTTGATACTGATTTAAATATTATTATGCTAATGATCGAAGATCTAAACGGAATTCTTTTAGAAGGTAATAAATTCGGATTATTAGAGGATTGTTTAAAATCAAATACAAAAATAGAGTAAAAGTAGATTAGAAGTAAAACCTAAGGATAAAATTATGAATAAATTCGGTCTATTAACTCGGTTTGAGACCGAAAACGGCGTAGCGCTTCCAGAGGCCTACAAAGAGATATTAGGCAGCTTTGAGAGCTATATTATTTACGATTACCGCGTAAATGAATTTGGAGTCCAAAAAACGAAGGATTTAAATTTTTATAGCATTTCAAGGCTCTTTGAAGATATAGATAAAACGCGTAAGCTGTATCAGTTTGTAGCGAGCGAAATTTCATCCTCGGTTATAGACCCTGACAAAACTTTTACCTTCGGCGGGCTTAGCGACGCAGTGGAGTTATTTTTTGATTTAAGGGATATGTCTATCTGGAGATATTATCTAGACGATAGCAGCATCGCGCAGATAGAGCCTAGCTTTGAGACGCTAATAAGCAAGTCTTCTTTCGTAACGCGCGACGGCGATTTGGCTTTGTATTAAAAGCGATAAACAAAATAAGGAGAGCAATGGCGCTAAGGCAGAAATTTAATAAAATGCACGAATACGAAAGCTTGGTGCGAAATTTCGTCTGCGAATCCGAGGACTACGAGGATAGACTGATCGCGGTCGTAACGGAGGCGTCTGATTTTTCTTTGCAAAATCTTCGCGTCATAAACGATGCGTATAAAAACTACGAGATGTATTGGTTTGAAGTTTGTAATAACGCGCTGTGCGGGGCGCTCGGCGCGCTACTGGATAAAGAAGAGAAGCTAAGAAAATCCCAGAAGCTCGCGCTGTTTTTTAAAGGGCTTATTTTTCAGGAAAAATATAGAAGCAACCGCATGGATTTTATCTTTATCCTACAAATCATGAAAAGAAAAAGCGACATCGCAGATGTCGCCGCGGATAAAGATATCTGGCGAGCCGACGGATTTACTCAGTTTGGACTGGTAGAGGCTATATATAAGCTAAAAATTCCGGGCTTTAGCAGCGAGTTTTTGCAGATGAAAAAACTCGCCCAAAAAGACGGGGATAAGCAGATGCAAAGATACGTCGGTAAATATCTGGAAAAAGAAAAATTGCGGCTAGAGGGCGCCAAATAGACACACGTGTCCTTTTGCGTAAGGGTCGCGCGGGTAATTTCCGCCAAAACAGGCCGTAACGCAACCCTAAATTTTGCCGCAAAGGCGCGTCGGCATAACTTAGCTTAGCCGCGCTTGCCGTAAAAATCTCAAAAACGCCGCGAAGCAAAACGCGGTTTTAAACGCCCGAGCCGAGATTTAAGACGACAAAATTTAACATTAGCTAGGCAAACCTGCAAAGTAAATTTAATCATAGCTATCGCTTAGTAAGCTAAATCAGGCGCAAATTTAGCTTGGGTTTTATTAGCCGTAATCTAGCGGCGTTAGCGGTAGATAATTTTATCTAATCAGCCGGCTACGGCATACCGAATTTCGCATTTTTGCTAGCTGCCGCTTTATCCGACTAGGCCGGACATTTAGGCAAACGAGCAAATTTATATTGCCGTTTAAAGCTCAGAAGTCATAAACTCGCCCTACTTTTGCGCTTTTATCTCTTCTAGCGCGCTTTTTATCCGAACCGATTCGCGCTCGCAAAATTTTTCGTCGCTGTTTTGCTTGATTAAAGCCTCTTGCCCCGCTTGCGCCTTTTGCAACTCGCTAAATTTAAGCTCAAACAGCCTAAAGGCTTGCGGATCGTTTTCTAGCTGCTTGGCTTTTATTTCATAAAGCTCGTTTAGATAAATTTTGCTTTGCTTCACGTACTCTTCGCACGCGTTTTGAGCGCCCAAAGCTAGCGCGCTAAGAGCGCAAAATATTAATATTTTTCTCATCGTCGTCCTTTAAATTTTGCCTGATTATACTCTTTTTTAGGGTTTAAATTTTATAATTTCTAAAAATTTAAAGGTGAAAAATGAGACGAAAAGACAGAGAACTAACCGCGCAAGAAGGCCTTGAGATCATCGATGCTTGCGAATACGGCACGATTTCTTGCATTACGGACGGGGGCGAAATTTTTAGCGTGCCTATTTCGGTCGTGCGCGAGGAAGGGAGCGTGTTTTTGCACGGCGCGCCCGCAGGCTCTAAGGCAAAGCTGCTAAATGACGGCAGAAACGTGACGCTGGTTTGCGTGAGCTATGCGCGGGTGCCGATTTTGACGGACGAGCAGCTAGATGCGATAAAAGACGACGGCAAAGCGCTTGGCGCGAAGGTTTTTACGACAGAATACAAATCCGCTATCGCAGAGACTAAAGCTTATATCGTGACGGACGAGGCGGCGAGACTGCGCGCGCTACGCCTGCTTAGCGAAAAATACACGCCAAAGTATATGCGAACCTTTGACGTTGCCGCGGCTCACGGGCTAAAGGCGATGAATATCTACGAGCTAAAAATCGCGAGCATAACGGCAAAAGCAAAGATTATTCGCGACTAACCCGCGCCAAATCGGCTAAATTTCAGCCTTAAATTTATGTTTTGGGCTTAAAACGGAGCAAATTTAAATGCCGCTCGGTAAGCCGGCTTTGAAAAACGAGTAAAAATATCGGTTAAATTTGCCTCATCCGCTACAAAACCTAAAAGAGCAAATTTAGCGAATTTGGCGCGGTGAAAATTAGATAAAAAATTGTATGTTTTTAAAGGGGTTTCCCTCCAAAAGGAGGGGAAAAATCATTTAGGTAGAGTTGCGATCACTTGCTTCATTTGATCGATAGCAGGTTTGCAAGCCGCTTCTTGGGCATCTTTAGGTAGCGCGGCGAATTGATTTTTTTGATCTTCGTAAGTCGATTTCATAGCCGCCATTTGCGGATTGTCTTTTGTTTTTTCGACGAACTCGTCAACTAGTTTAAAATACTCTTCGCATGCAGGCGAAAGCTCCGCCGCAGACGCGCTAACGCCCATTATGCCAAGAGCGGCAACTACTAATAATGACTTTTTCATTATGTCTCCTTGTTTGAAATAGACGGGCATTATAGCCTCTTTTTTAAAACAAATATTTAAAAATAAATTTATTTTTTCGGCTTCGCGCTCTTTGTCGGCGCTAAAATCGGCACAGGCGCGGCGTTTGTCTAGTTTAAAAGACCCCAAAAGGTAAATTTAAGTCGTAGCGAGACAAAGCAGCACGGACGCGGAGCTAAATTTAACCCATCCGCTCCCGCAAATCCGCTTCTTAATTTAAATTTGACTATAATGTCTTAAAATTTAAAAGGAGCAAATTTGCAAAATTTCGCCTTGAAATTTCGTCCGACGAGCTTAGACGAGATCTGCGGACAGCGCGAGCTGGTGGGCGTTTTTAAAAAATTTATCGAAAACAAAAAAATCCCGCACAGTATATTTTACGGACCCGCAGGCTGCGGCAAGACGAGTTTTGCTCGCGTCGTCGCGCGGTCGATGGAGTATGATTTTTACGAATTTGACGGCGGAAATCTCAAAATCGAGGAGTTTCGCAAAATCCTAAAAAACCACGAAAACGCGCTTTCTAAGCCGCTATTTTTCATCGACGAGATCCACCGCCTCAGCAAAACGCAGCAAGAAGCCCTGCTAATCCCGATGGAAAACTACCGCGCCGCCATCATCGGAGCCAGCACGGAAAATCCATATTTCACGCTAAGCTCGGGTATCCGCAGTCGCTCGATGCTATTTGAGTTTAAACCGCTTGCAAGCGAGGATTTTGAAAAGCTGCTTGAGCGCGTGAGAGGCGAAGTCAAATTTGACATCTCAGACGATGCCAAGGACTATCTCATAAAAAGTAGCGGCGGAGACGCGCGCGGACTGCTAAATTTGCTCGAGTTTGCCGTGAGTCTGGATGAAGAAATAACGTTAGCGAATTTAAAAACGCTGCGAGCTAACGCCGTTAGCGAAGGAGTTAGCGAGGATGACGTGCATTACGGGCTAGCGAGCGCCTTTATAAAAAGCCTGCGAGGAAGCGACGAAAACGCCGTTATGTACTATCTGGCACGGCTCATAGATGCAGGCGAGAGTGCTGATTTTATCGCACGTAGGATGGCGATATTTGCCAGCGAGGACATCGGTAACGCTAATCCTAACGCGCTAAATTTAGCCGCTAACGCGCTTGCCACCGTTAGCAAGATCGGCTTTCCCGAAGCGCGGATAATCCTAGCTCAATGCGCGATGTATCTAGCCCACTCGCCAAAGTCAAACTCCAGCTACAAGGCTATAAACGCCGCGTTAGCCTACGTAAAAACCGAGCCGCCGCTAGCCATCCCACCCTATCTCATCAACACCGCGCCCGAGGCCAAGGACTATTTGTATCCGCATAGCTTTGGCGGCTGGGTGGAGCAAAAATATCTCGAAAAGCCGCTTAAATTTTACGAAAGCAACGGCATCGGCTTTGAAAAGACGCTGGACGAGTGGTTAGCAAAAATCAAATCAAAAGGCTAAATTTAGGCTTTACTCCGCCAAATTTAATTTACGGCAAGCATAAGAGTAAATTAAAAAAAGAATTGTAGATAAACGAGCAAAATTAAGCGAACATCGCACATTTAAAGAAAGAGGGTGCGCCCTACCCGTCACGCCGCACCACTGTGTAGTTTTGCCGATATGCTAGACCAAACATATCCATGGCCGTAAAGCGACGAAAATGGTGGAGCTTTGGAAGCAAGGCTTTTAAGATGATGATTTGTTTTATTCGCGTGCGGCTCTTGACGCGACTGTCGAGGATTTTACGCGGTTTAAGCCTATAAGGTAGCGTTAAATTCGTGCGGTAGAAGTAAAATTTGCCGTTAAATTTAAACCAGAAAGCAGACCCGCGATAGTCCGTGAGGCATTGCTGGTTTGCTTAATTTTATAAAAATCGGTGCAAAGCAGCAAATTTAATCTAGTTAAGCAAAAGGCGGGCAAATTTGACAAAGACGGCAAAGCGATTTAGCGCCAAAGTCTTTTAAGCGCGCTTGATAAAGTTTTAGTAAAACCAAGAGTCAAATACGTTTTGCCGTGCTACGTCCGCGCAATAAAAACGGCGAATCGCTCGTAAAGCCGTCTAAAAACGCGTATAAAATTTAAAATTTTTAGCCCTGCTAAGCCGTCATCGCAGGATAAATTTAAAAATTATCAATCAAAAACGCCTTAGAGCGCAAAAATCTGCCGTAAAATCTAGCTAGCAAGAACGCGCTTGCCGCAATTAAGCCAAAAATTAGCGTGAAATTTTAAGTCAAGCTAAAAAATTTTTCTTATTTATTCTAATTTTATTTTTTTTTAAATATACTTGAAAAATTTTAAATATTTAAAGGCAAAATCCATGCTCACCGATATCGTAAGCTCCGTAAATTCATTCCTTTGGGGGCCGTATTTTCTCATCGCGCTGCTTTGCGGCACGGGGCTTTACTTTACGATTAGGCTTCGTTTTGTGCAGATTTTTAAATTTAAAGCGGGGCTTTACGGGCTGTTCGGCAACTTTTCGCTGCACGGCGAAGCAGCGGGTAAATCTGGCATGAGCTCGTTTCAAGCAGTCGCTACGGCCGTCGCGGCGCAGGTGGGCACGGGCAACCTCGTGGGCGCCACGACCGCGCTTATAATGGGCGGTCCGGGCGCGATATTTTGGATGTGGTGCGCGGCATTTTTGGGCATGGCGACGAATTTTGCCGAGATATGCCTAGCGCAAATTTACCGCGCAAAGGACGATAGCGGTCACGTGATCGGCGGGCCTGCGTTTTATATTAGCCGCGGACTAAAGAGCCGCTACGCCAAAGCCCTGGCGGCGTTTTTTGCGCTAGCGATCATTTTGGCGCTGGGATTTATGGGAAACATGGTGCAGGCCAACTCGATCTCGGACGGATTTAAGGGGGCGTTTGGTATACCAAACTGGGCTAGCGGGCTGTTTTTAGCGGCGATTTGCGCTATGATCTTTATCGGAGGCGTCAAGGCCATCGCGCGCGTAGCAGAAAAAATCGTGCCGCTAATGGCGATCCTCTATGTCGCGGTCGGACTTGTGATCATTTGCTTTAATCTTGATAAAATTCCTGGCGTCATAGCGCTTATATTCGAGGCCGCATTTAATCCGTCCGCAGCCTGGGGCGGCGCGACAGGGGCTACGATAGCTACGGCGATGAGATACGGTATCGCGCGCGGGCTGTTTTCAAATGAAGCCGGCATGGGCTCTACCCCTCACGCGCATGCCGCAGCTAACGTCAAGCATCCGGTAGATCAGGCGGTGCTAGGTATCATGAGCGTGTTTGTAGATACCTTTATCGTGCTAAATATCACGGTTTTTGTCGTGCTAAGCGCGGACGTGATACGTTTTGAAAACGGCAAAGCCGTGCTGACCGGTATCGCACTCGTTCAGGAGGCTTTTTCCTCGCATGTTTTGGGGCATACAGGCGGATATAGCTTTGTGGCGGTTTGCTTGTTTTTCTTTGCGTTTACGACGATTTTGGGTTGGTACTATTTCGCCGAGATAAACGTTCGCTATCTTTTCGGCGCTAAATTCGTGCGCGTCTTGCAAATTTTGGTCGTCGGGTTTATATTTTTAGGCAGTTTGCTTAAGATAAATTTCGTCTGGGAGCTAGCGGATATGTTTAACGGCCTTATGGTACTGCCGAATTTAATCGCCATCATCGCGCTAAGTCCCGTCGTCGTAAAACTCCTAAAAGACCACGATGCGGGCAAGGAATACAAACAGAAAAACTATGTAAGAGAGCCGAATTTATTTTAGAAAACTTAAAATTTTAATGTAATTTCTATTTTATATATTTTTGCTGTAATTTTAAGAATTGATTTCAGTTAGATTTGTTACAATTTCCTATATTTTTAATCTAAATCTAGGAGATCGTTATGAATATAACTCAGACGCAAATTTCGGCGCTTTACGTCGGACTCTTCGGCAGATCGAGCGAAGGCGCGGGCAGTAAGGCTTGGCTGGGTGCTGCAAATACGCAAAATTTAAGCGTTTCTACCATCGCAAACACGATGCTAGACACCGTAGCGGCAAAAGAGTTTTTCGGCGATAGCGTAAACGAAAACGCAAATTTCGTCGAGCATATATACGCTAACGTATTTGGCAAAGGCGGAGCTAATCTAGACAAAGAGGGCAAAGCCGGCTGGACGAAAAAGCTAAACGACGGCGAAGATAGAGGAAAGGTCGCGGCCGATATGCTAAAGGCCGCTTGTGACCCCGTTCACTCAAATGCTGCCGACGAAGCTACGAAAAACGCGCATAATCTCTTGATAAACAAGATAATCGCCTCAAACGTCGTAGCCGACCTCATTAAAGACGTTCCAAACGGCGGCGATATAAAGGAGCAATTAAAAGCTTTTATTCAGATAAATAAAACCATTACGCCCCACTCAAACGCGAGCGACATCAAAAGCGCCGTGCTAGCGGGCGCTAAAAGCTTAAATTTGACCGTAGACGAGGCGAAGTTAGACGCTGCGCTAGATGCCAACTCTAAGGTAAAAATCATCTCCGGCGTAACCGGCAAAACGGAGGATGAAATCTCAAAAGAACTCGCTCCAAAACCCGCCCCTACGCCAGATCCTAAGCCTGACTCTACGCCGGATCCTAAACCTCAACCTCAACCTGATCCTAAACCGACTCCGACTCCAGACCCCAAGCCGCAACCTCAGCCTACTCCAAACGACGGCGTAGAGGGCGCGCTAAAACAGATGCTAGCATCTGCCTCATCGACCGAGGTCATCGGCTACTCGGCGAAGATAGAACACGACGGTAAAAAATACTTCGTAAGCATAAGAAGCGCGGATAACGACGGCGTAAATTTAAGCGCCGATCAAAAGATAAATTTATCGGTCCAAAACGGCGCGGTTAAAACCGCCGAGGGCAAGACGCTAAAAGCCGACGTTTATACGGTAAAAAACTTCCCGACGGGCGATAGCTTGGAGGCGGAAAAAGGCACGGCGATACTTGGCGCATTTACCAAAGACGGGCACGAATTTAGCGCCAAAGATCAAGAAAACGGCGTCCCTTACAGCCACAGCCTCCAGCCTAGATCGGGCGTTAAATTTAACGACAACGGCTTTTTCGAGCGACCGTTTGGCCTGGTAGAGGGCACGACAGACGGCGTCAGCGCGCAAAAAGTAGATAAAGGCGCGGGCGGTATGGTTTATAAGCTCGTAAAAGACGGACAAACGACTTATTACGTTACAAATAAAGAGGCCGTTCCGCATTTTAACTCGCATACCGGCACCGTCGTTATAGAGGGCGCAAAACCCGGCGACAAGGTCAAATTTGCAGGAGGTGCAGACTCGCTTACGCAGGCTCAAAACGAGGACGGGCTGCAAGCGGGCGCAAAGCAGTTTATCAAAGACGGCGACGACACTATCCTTTACGCTAACGGTAAAAACGCGGGCTTTAGCAACTCGGATGATTTAAAGATCGTATTTAAAGGCGTTAGCATAGATCCGACGGCAAAAGACGGAGTCTTTACGCTAAAGCAAAACGTTTTAGCCGACGGCGCCATCAAGGCAACCGACGCGCAGGGCTTTACCAAGCTCTTTGACGACGCGCCTGCTCTTAAGCTAGACGGCACGGAAAACGTCTATAAAAAAGAGGGCAAATTTTATCAAGACGCGCAAGCTACCAAGCCTTTAGACGCGGATGCGCTAAACATAAAGGCCGTTAAATTCGCTAACGGCGACGTTTATACCTTTAGGTCTGCGAAAAAAGCGCAATCCCAGGACGCGGTAAAGGCCTACGACGAACAAAGCTTAAGCTCAAATTCGCAAAAAGGCGACGCGCTAAAAAGCGGCGATACGACTTACGAGTTTTTCGACAAAGGCAACGTCGCAAAGATATCAAGCGATGATTTTACGTTTGAAAACGGTGCGCAGTATCTAGGCTCACTAAATTTAGACGGAGCCAAAAACATAACCAAAGAGTCGTTTTTATCCGGCAAGCTAGGGGATAAAATCCTACCTAACGCGTACTCAAACATAACTACGGGCGGAGTTAAATTTGAGCTTAAGCAAAACGGCGATATAAAATCTTTAGTCGCAAGCTTTGAAAAGGCTAAGGAGATATTAAGCGGCGCGCTAAAAGACAGGATCGCAGACGGCGCGGTAGAGCTTAGCAAAGATAGCTCGCTAACAAACGCTCAGCTACAAACGTTATCTCAAAATGCCGCTAAATTTGCTAACGGTGCGGTAAAATCGGCCGTTTTAAGCGCGGCTGAGCTAACGTCGCTTAACAAAGAGGCTGCGGATAAAATCACAAATTCGGCCGTAACGCTAACGGATAAAGACGCGTTTAGCAAAGAGTCTCTAAAGGCCTTAGGCGCGTTTAGCGACAAGCTAAAAGACGGCGCGATAGCTAAAACGCAAAAGCTAAGCGCGGCCGATTTTTACGAAATTTTCGGCAAAGGATTTTTATCCAGCGACAAGCTCTCAAGCTATAAGATCGCAAACGGCGCCCTAGAGATCGAAGATAGCGCGAATAATTTACAAAACGCAGTAGAAAGCAGGCTTAATTATTTTGGCGAAAAGATAAAATCCATAAAAACCTCAGACGGCGCGGAGCTAAAAATCTCGGCCACGAATTTTAATAAAATCGGCGCGGATAAATTTGATGCTAACGATAACATAAAACTAACTGGCGTTAGCTCAAACGATAAGGATGCTTTGCTAAGCGACAAGGTAGATAGCTTTGAAATCAATAGATCATTAGAAGTAAGCGTAGACGAATACGCTAAATTTGCCGCCAAACTCGCCGGAAAAGGAAAATTCGATATCGCAGACGACTTTAAAAAAATCATTAAATTTTTAAAGACGGCGGACGTTTCAAAGATAGAAACGCTAAATTTAAAAGATAAAAACATCGAGCTTAGCGTAAGCGACGTAGAAGAGCTGGCTAAGCTTGGCGATCTAAATTTGCATACTAAATACGGCACGCAAATCACGCTAAAGCAGAGCGCGCAAGATCTAAATGCGGACGGTTCAAAGCTGCTAAAGGCCTTTGCGGGGCTATCTTTTGGCGCAGGAAATGCTAAAAAACAGATCGATGTGCAAGGAGACGACGTTTTAGAGCTTGATAAAGATACGTTTGAAACTTTTAAATTTGCCGCAGACGACAATCTAAAAATAACAAACGTAACAGGCTCGGTCTATGCA